>JASHPR010000401.1 GCA_030038015.1 Streptosporangiaceae bacterium | reverse complement strand
CGGGCTCTGGCCCGCCGAGCTCGTCGCTTCCCGCCTCCGGGCCGCCGAGTTCGTCGCTCTCCGGCTCTGGGCCGCCGAGCACGTCCTGTCCTGGCTCGGGGCCGCCGAGCAGGTCGGTGCCCTCCTCATCGGGTTCCGGGCCGCCCAGCACGCCAGGGTTCTCCGATGCCGGTGTGTCCGCCATAGCAGCCTCCTCTTCCGCCTTCATCCAACGATGCCCGGTCCGCCGGCCATCATGCCGGCATGCCGGTGAACATCATGCGCGCGGCCGGCGGTCCAGCACCCGCACGGCCCTGCCCTCGCTGCGCGGGGATCGTGCCCGGCTGGACCAGCGCCGCGCTGACCGGCAGCCGGGCTCGGGTCAGAGGCGGCGCTCGCGGGCATTCCAGTGCACCTCCAGGTTGCGGACGAGCGCCGGGCTCAGGTGGCAGCGCGCCTGCTCCACCGAGAACGTGGCCATGTACTCACGGAACAGGTCGAGGGGCTCCTGCCCGGCGCGCAGCGCGGCGCGGTTGGCGGCCGCATTCACCAGCCCGGAGTCAGTGAGCGCCGCGACCCGGGCATCGACCGCCCGGTCCATCTCCCCAGGCTCCACCACCTCATCGCACAGCAGGGCCGCGTCGGGCTCGCCCGCCGTCCACTCCCGGCCCGAGAAGATCGCCTGCCGGGCCGCGCGGTCCCCCACGAAACGGGGCAGGCGGAGGTTGGACGCCCCAGGGATGATCCCTTCCCTGCGGGCAGGCAGGAAGAGCCGCGACCCCCGGGCGGCGATCACATGGTCCACGACGTGCAGCAGCTGGCAGGCGCCGCCGACCGCGTACCGCTCCACCGCGGCGATCCACAGCTTCTCGACGGCGTCCCGTTCAGGATGGCCGGGTGACCGGCCGCCGGGGAACGGCCCGGCCGCGTCCGCATCCTGCGCCGCGAGGGTGAGGCCACGGTAGATCTTGTTCACGTAACCAAGGTCACGCACCAGGTAGAACAGGAAGTCGATCCGGCCGTGGTACAGCCGCGTGAGGTTGATGCCCGAGCCGAACACCCGGGCGCCCGGGTGCCGCGGGTGCCGGACCACGCCGCCGCGGATCACGCCGACCTCGATGCCCGGGTCGAGCAGGATCATGTCGACGGCGCACTCGGTGGCCGCCAGGGTCAGGTCGTCCTCGGCGTTCAGGTGCCGCGGGTTGGTTATCTCCAGCACGCCGGCCCGGCCGCGGCGGGTGACCCGCACCGGCCCGAGTTCGGCCGTGCCGGTGTCCCGCAGCTGCCCCAGGTGCTCGAAAGCCCCGGGAACGGGGCGCAGCATCGCGCCGACCAGGTGCCGCCCGGCCCGCGGCAGCGCCAGCACGTGCGCAACCAGCAGGCCCTGGGCGAACTCGATCCCTTCCTTGCCCGCCAGCATCCGCTGCCGCTCGGCGTCCATCTCCGCGGCCGTCGGCGTCAGGCCGGGGACCGCCGCCGCGGCGTCGCAGACCAGCTGCTCGACGCGCAGCGACCGGGTGCAGCGGCCGGTCAGCTCGTCGTACAGCTCGGCCGCGTGCGCGCGCAGGAACGCGTCCCTGGCGCCGTCCATGATCGCGGCGATCGCCTGGCGGGCGGCCCGCTCGCCCGGCGTGGCGCGATCCGGTTCCGGCAGCCGCCGGGCGAGGGCCTGCCCGCGGGTCAGGAACGAGCTGACGGCGCCGGCCGCCTCCCGGAACGTGCTGTCCGCCGCCCGCCCGGGCGCCCCGGCCGCCCAGCCCGCTACGTCGGACGCGGGCAGCCCGGCCTGCTCGAGCAGCCCGGCCGGAAGGTGAGCCGTGGTCACCTCACCATCATGCCCGCACGGAAGGGCGGCGGGAGGCCACCGGGCCTCAGATATCCAGACAGAACGGGTAGCCGCGGGGTAGACAAGGGACAGCCCGGGAGGGGGCGGGCCGGGTCAGCAGGAGGCCGCGCGGTCGAAGGGACGAGCCATGATCGAGCCTTACCAGGCCCTGGGCCTGGTGCCCACCATGCGTGGCATCCGCCACCGTGACGAGATCCAGGTCAACCTTGAGCATCTCTCGCACCTGATCAAGGCGGCGTCGTGGCTGTCCAGCCTGGACCTGCCGGTGCGGCTGATCGCCGTGCCCGAGGGAGCGCTGCAGGGCTTCAACGACGAGGTCCTCGACCTGGATCACGAGGAGTTCGCGCGGGAGTGCGCGATCGACATCCCCGGACCGGAGACGGACTACCTCGGCGGCCTGGCCCGGCAGTGGGACGCGTTCGTGATGGCGCAGGCGAAGGCGCGCCACCCCGAGTTCCCCGGCCGGTTCTTCAACGTCGGCTTCGTCCTGTCCCCGGAGGGCGACGTCATCCTGCGGCATCACAAGGTGGTGCCGCTGCTGCCGGTGGAGCACTCGGTCACGCCGCACAACGTGTGGGACCGGTGGATCGAGCTGTACGGCCGCAACCTCGACGCGTTCTACCCGGTCGCCGACACCGAGATCGGCCGCCTCGGCTTCCTGATGGCCAACGAGGGCTCGTACCCGGAGAACGCGCGCGGGCTGGCGATGAACGGCGCCGAGGTGGTCTACCGCGGCCCCTACCCGCACCCGCACGTGGGCAACGGCCTGTTCGAGATCCAGAACCGGGCGCGGGCCCTGGACAACAACATGTACCTGATCGCGTGCAACGTCGGGACCTACTACCTGCACGCCGAATCCGGTGTGCCGATCGACACGTTCGGCGGCGGGTCCGCCGTGATCGACTACCGCGGCCAGATCGTCGGGCGGCACGATTACAGCGGCGGCTCCTCCTGGGTCGCCGGGACCATCGACATCGAGGCGCTCCGCCGGTTCCGGGCGAACGCGCAGTGGGACAACTGGGCTAAGGACCTGACCACCGAGCAGTACCAGATCATCTACGAGCGGCCGGTCTACCCGAAGAACCTGTACCTTGACCGCGCCCCGTACCGGCACGAGGAGTACCGCCGCGAGGTGATCGCCAGGCAGGTCGAGCTCCTGCACGAGCGCGACGTCTGGGTGCGCCCCGACAGCGGCTGACGTCACCCCGCCGGAGCGGCCGGCGTCCACCCCGCCGGGCCGTTTGTGGTCACGGCCGGCCGTCCCGGCAGCCGCCGGCGACCAAAGATCCGGAGGTGCGGGGGAGGGGCGCCGGCCGGTCAGGTCTGGGTGGTGCCTTCCGGCTGGTGGCTGGGCGCGGCACCGGCCGCGATCTCGAGGCGCTCGGCCCCGAGCCCGACGTTGACGCCGGATCCGTAGGCCGTCGCGCCGGACAGGACGGTCGCCAGGCAGGTTCCCAGGATCAGGCTCAGCGCCTGCTCGACGTTGAGGTCGCCGAGGGCCCACAGCACGGCGAACACCGCCACGCCGATGACCCCGAGGACCGCCACCGACCAGCCGAGCCACTGCAGGATGCCCTCGACCTCGCGGGCGTGCTCGACCTTGGCGGCGATCCTCGCCTGGCGCTCCATCCGTACCCCGAATCCCCCGGCTGAGCCGGATCGTGCGTGTCCGGGCTGCTCAGGGCCGGATTCTTCCCGCAGGCCGCGGGGCTTAACCCGCGGCCTGCGGCCGCCCGCGGGCCGGTTCGGGCTGCGGCCGGCCCGGGGCCACCCACTGCGCGGCCGGGAAGGCCAAGGAGGTCAGGTCAACCCCTGGGCCTTCGCCTGGCTCCGCGAGCAGCTGGACGCGGAACCCTGAGCCGCGGCGGCGCGGGTCAGCAGTCCGGGAGCTGGACGTCGATGACGCCGCAGCGGCCGCCGGCCTGCAGGGCGAGGCAGTGCTCGACCGCCTCGGGCAGCTCGCCGGGCTTGCGCACCACCCGGCCGTCGCCGCCGTAGGCGCGGGCGAGGCCGGCATGGCTGGGCCCCGGGGCGAGGTCGGTCTCGGGGAAGGTGCCCTCTGCCTCGGCGGCACCGCCCGGGTACAGGCGCTGCACGGGGACCCGCGAGGCGCGGTAGGCCCGGTTGTTGAGGATCACCGCGGTGAACGGCGCGCCGGCGCGCTGGGCCGACCAGATGGCGGCGGTGGGGACGCTGAAGCCGAACGATCCGTCGCCGCAGACCGCGACCACCGGCGAGTCCGGCCTGGCGAGCTTGACGCCCATGGCCCCGGCCACCGCCCAGCCGAGCGCGGGCGACCCGGTCGCGAAGTAGCGGCCGGGTCCGCGGTCCACCTGGCGCAGCACGGCCGGGCGGTTGGTCACCGCCTCTTCCAGCACTGTCGCGTCTGACGGCAGCACCTGGCTGAGCGCGTGCAGCATCGCGTCCGCCGCGGCGGCCGGCTCGGCCGACCCGGCGAGGGCCTCCCACTGCTTGCGCAGCTCCGCCAGGCGGGCCGTGACCTGCTCGCGGCGCGCCCGCCAGCGCCCCTCGCGGGCCGGGGTGGCCAGCCGGCGCAGCTCGTCGGCCAGCAGCGGCAGGGCGAGCGCGGTGTCGGCGGTGACGGACAGGTCGATGGGATAGGCCCAGGTCGGCATCGTGGCCTTGACCGGGTCGATGTCGATCTGCAGCACGGTCGCCGACGGCGGCGGCGTCACCTGCGCGGGCACCCAGGGCACCTCGGCGTCCAGGATCAGCACCACGTCCGCGTCGCCGATCAGGTCGGTGGAGTCGGCCGCGTACAGCGGGTGGCCGGGCGGGAAGCTGAGCCGGTCGCGGTGGTCGACGACCGGGCAGCCGAGCAGTTCGGCCACGCCGGCCAGCGCGGGCACCGCGGACGGGCTGCTCCCGGTGCGGCTGGTGACGATCACCGGCCGGCCGGCGTCCGCCAGGCACCGCGCCATCTCGGCGAGGGCGGCAGGGTCGGCGGCGGGTGGCCTCGGCGGCGGGAGCCGCCGGGCCAGCCCCGGGCTCACCGGATCCATCAGCGCCTCGCGCGGCAGCATGACGTAGGCCGGGCCCTTCGGGTCGGTCTGCGCGACCTGGCAGGCGCGGCGGACGATGGCGCCCAGGTCCCTGCCCCGGGGCACCTCCATGGTCCACTTGCCGAACGCGCGCAGCACGGCCTGCTGGTCGGGCTGTTCCTGCTGCCACTGGATCGGGGTGTCGCGGTGCCCCGGGACGCCGGGAGAGACCGAGTACGGCGAGCGGCCGGCGAAGATGACCGCCGGCACCCGGTTGCGCTGGGCGTTGTGCACCGCGCCGCCCAGGTTCAGGGTGCCGGCGTCGACGTGCACCAGCACCGCCTGCGGGGTGCCGCTGGCGAGGTAATGCCCCATGGCGGAGGACAGCGCGACGAACTCGTGGGTGCACAGCACCGCGCGCGGGCTCGGCTCCCCGGCCGCCCGCGCCCCGGCCAGCGCCTCCTGGACGGGGGCGGTGTCCGTGCCCGGGTTGATGAACAGGTGGCGCACCCCCTCGTCGGCCAGCGTGGCTATCAGCTCGGCTGCGGCGTCCATCAGTGCACCTCATCGTCGGCGGCAACGTCTGCCCACCCGACGCTAACAACTGCGGCGGGTGTGCCGCCAATGTCCCAGCCTGCCTGCGGGCCCGCGGCTCTGGCCCGGAACCGCACTGAAACTGAGCGGAAGCCCGCCTTGACGCCTTATCGCAGGGCCGTAATGTTCATGGTTCTCCGCGCTGTATTCAGGCAAAGCGCTGGCAATTGCCCGGGGGCTTTGGTAAAGGCCATCGGCGTGTTTCTCAATGGCTGGTTGTCCAGCCCGCCGCCACCATGCATACTCCTGCGGGTCCGGACCCCTGCGCGCACCAGATTAATGAACGGTTCAGAACAGTTCCGCCGGTTATGAAAGCAGGCTAGGCATGCACGTTCTCAAACCATTCAAAATCGCCTGCGCCGCCGCGTGCGCGGCGGCAATCGCCGTCCCGGCGGGCGCGGCAGCCGCGCGGGCGGCCGCGGCGCCCACCCCGTCCGTCCCGCGCACCCTCTTCGTCACCAACGTCCGCAACGCGGGGCCTGGCTCCCTGCGCGCCGCGCTGACGATCGTCAACGCCGGCTCGCCGGCCTCGTCCTGGCGCATCCGGTTCGCGGCCAGGGGGGTGATCACCGTGTCCAGTTCGCTGCCCGCGGTCTACCGGAAGGTGTCGATCGACGCGACGTCGGCGCCGGGCTACGTCGTCGGCGGCGGGCCGGTGGTGGCCCTCGACTGCAACCGGAAGGCCGGCCTGGTGTTCGCGGCCGGCTCGGCCGGCTCGCAGCTTCTCGGCCTGGCCGTGGACGGCGCCACGGGCAACGGCATCACCCTGAACGCCGGCCCGATCACGCTGAACGACGACTACGTCGGCCTCAACCTGGCCGGGCGCGCAGCGGGCAACGGCGGCGACGGCGTGTACGTCTCGGCCGCCTCGTCGCGGAACCTGATCGGGCTCAACCGGGCCGCCGCCACCGGCCTGGTCACGAACGTGATCTCGGGGAACGCGGGGAACGGCCTCGTGCTGGCCGGCTCGCGGGGCAACACCGTGGTGTCCAACCGCATCGGCACCAACGCCTCGGGCAGCTCGGCGATAGGCAACGGCGGCGACGGCATCCTGATCACCGGGCGCTCCGACGGCAACGAGATCGGCGGCACCGCCTTCGTCGACAAGCACACCGGGCAGGCCAACAACCCGACGGGGAGCAAGGGCACGACGACGCCGGTCTTCGTGGTGCCGCCGCTCGGCAACCTGGTGTCGGGCAACGGCGGCAACGGCATCATGATCGATGGCGGATCCAGGGGCAACACGCTGAACGGGAACTTTGTCGGCACCACCGCCAACGGCAACGCGGCGCTCGGCAACGGGGGCAACGGGGTCTGGATCAACGGCGCGAACAGCAATTTCCTCATTGGCTGCAAGTTCGTCAACAACCCGTTCGTCTATTACAACGTCGTCAGCGGCAACCGCGGGAACGGCCTGCGGATCACGAACTCGGACAACACGGTCGTGCAGGGCAACTTCTTCGGCGCCGGCGCCAGCAACGCCACGGTGGTCGGCAACCGCCTCGACGGCATTCTGGTCGCGGGGACGTCCGGGAACACCCAGGTGGGCGGCGTGATCCCGCTCGGCAACGTCTCGGCCGGCAACGGCGCGAACGGCATCGAGGTGACCGGCCGGGCACACGGGTTCATCACGTTCAACACCTTCGGCGGCCTGTTCGCGTTCAACGGCGCGGCGCCGAACGGCAACGACGGAGTGCTGATCACCTCGACCGGGGGCGACAACACGATCCGGACGAACGTGATGTCCGGGAACACGCACAACGGCATCGAGCTGGCGGGCAGCGCCACCGGCGTGACCGTCGACCCCGACATCGCCGGGCTCAACACCAAGGGCAACGCGGTGCTGCCGAACGGCGGCGACGGCCTGCTGATCGAGGGCGACGCGCACGGCAACACCATCGGCGGCACGCTGCGCTCGGTGATCCCGCAGAACACGTTCTCCGGCAACGCCCGGTACGGCGTGGAGATCACCGGCCACGCGCATGACAACCTGGTGTACCGCAGCTACATCGGCACCGAGATCCTCGGCGGCACCGCCTTGGGCAACCAGAAGGGCGGGGTGCTGGTGGGCGGCCACGCGTACCTGAACGCGATCGGCAACTTCACCTCGAGGCCGTCGAACCTGATCAGCGGGAACACCGGCCGGGGCGTCACCCTGCAGTCCGGCACGCGTCTCAACCGAGTGGTCAGCAACTACATCGGGCTGAACCGGCTCGGGGCGCCGCTGCCCAACACCGGCGGCGCGATCCTGAACCTTGGCCGCCTCAACGTGATCCTGGCCAACCGGACCTAGGCCGTCCGCTGACCGGCCCCGGGGCTACCCGTTCCGGAAAAGTCCCGGGGCCGGGCCGTCCGGCCCGGGGTCAGGCGTGAGCGGGCTGCAGGCGACGCTTGGCCTCCTCGTAGAGGTCCGCGGGCAGCGGCCCCTTCCCGGCGATGGCCACGTTGGAGCGCAGGTGGCCGATGCTGGACGTGCCGACGATCGTGCTGGACAGGGCGGGATGGCTGAGCGTGAACCTCAGCACGAACTCGAACCGGCTCATGCCGTCGAGCAGGCCGTCGATGCCGGATGAGTCCCAGCGGCGCTGGCCTACGCCCGGGTCGAGGCCGAGCGGGCCCTGGCGCCAGGCCTTGTCGTCGGCCGGGGCGCCACGCGCCGCGCCGCCCCGGATCAGCGTGCCGGCGCCGGCCGCGGCCGCGGCCGTGATCAGGTCCTCGTGCTCACGCTGCACGGCCGAGTAGGGGATCTGGAACACGTCGAAGACGCCCATGGCGATGTGGTCGGGCAGGTTCGGCAGGATGCCCGACATGCCGATGAAGCGCACCTTGCCCTCGTCGCGCAAGGCCTGGAGCGTCTCGATCGTGTGGTCCGCCTCCATCTGGGCCCGGCTCGGGGACATGTGCACCTGCACCAGGTCAAGCCGGTCCGTGCCGAGCCTGCGCAGGCTCTGCTCCACGCCGGCCCGGACGTTGCCGGCGCTGTAGTCGTGCGGGTACGGGGGCGTGGCACCGGCCGGCGGATCGAGCGGGCAGCCGCACTTGGACGCGAGGAAGTACTCGTCGCGGCGGTGGCCGATGCAGCGCCCGATGAGTTCCTCGCTGCGGCCGTAGTCGATCGAGGTGTCGATCAGGTTGATGCCGCTGTCGAGCACCGCGCCCAGGAGCCTGCCCGCGTCCTCGTCGGTGATCGCCGGGGCCCGGGGCTGGCCCCGCAGCTCCATGGCCCCGTACCCGAGGATGGTCACGTCCGTGTTGGTTCGCCCCAGGCGGCGCGTTTCGATCGTCATGACCGAACGCTATCGGCCGGCCGGCTGGCCGGGGCCGGCGTTTGCGTATGGTGGCGGGTGTGGCAGAGGAGCCGGCGGCGCAGGCATCCGCCGCCCATGCCACGGCCCGGCCGGCACCGGCCCTGCCCGCGCCGGAGCAGCCTTCGGGGACCGCGCAGGCCGGGTGGGCGATACTGCTGGGGCCGGTCTCGCCACGGACCTGGCGCGCGATCGCCAGCCTGCTGCTCTCGCTGGCAGCGGGCGTGGTGTTCTTCGCCGTGCTGTCGTGCGCGCTGCTGCTTTCCGGCGCGGTCTGCTGGATCGTGGGCCTCGGCACGTTTGTCTTGTCCGGCACGCTGCGGCTCGCGGCCCGGATGGCGGCGCTGGACCGCCGGCGCGTCAGGCGCACCGCCGGGGCGCGCATCGAGCCTGCGCCGGTGCCGGGGATGAACCCGGACCTGTCGTTCCGCCAGCGCCAGCGCGCCTGGGCCCAGTCGCCCGTGGTCTGGCGGCTCGTCGTCTACCAGGTGGTCCGCCCGGTCGCCGCGGCCGCTTCGCTGTCCGCGGTGGCCGCCGTGTGCTACGCGATGGTGTTGGGGTTCAGCACCGCGGGCTCCACCGGCTTGGGCGTGGGGTCGCGCCGGCTGCTGCTGGGGGTCGCCGCCCTGTTCGCGTGGCCGCTGGTGGCCAGGCTGGGCTCCGCGCTCGACGTGTCCCTCGCCAGGGCGCTGCTCGGCCCCAGCCGCAGCGGCCGGCTCTCCGCCGAGGTCCGGCGGCTCGGCGAGGCGCGGACGCTGGCCGTCGAGTCGGCGGAGACCGAGCGGCGGCGGATCGAGCGTGACCTGCACGACGGGCTGCAGCCCAAGCTCGTCTCGCTGGCCCTGGAGCTCGGCCTGGCCAAGGCGCGGTTCGAGCGCGATCCGGCGTCGGCGATGTCGCTCATCGACCAGGCGCACGAGGAGGCCAAGACCGCGATCGAGGACCTGCGCAGCCTGGTGCGCGGCATCCACCCGTCGGTGCTCGACGAGCGCGGCCTGGACGCCGCGTTCTCCGCGCTGGCCGCGAGCTGCGCGGTGCCGGCCCGCATCGACGTCAGCCTCGGCAGGCGCCCGGACCAGGCCGTCGAGGCCGTCGTGTACTTCGTGGTCGCCGAGGCGCTCACGAACGTGACCAAGCACTCCGGTGCGACCCGGGCCTCGGTGGGGATCACCGAGGCGGCCGGGACGCTGCGGGTGCTGGTTCAAGACGACGGCAGCGGGGGAGCCAGGGCCGATCCCGGCGGGGGGCTGGCCGGGCTGGCCGCCAGGGTCACGGCCCTCGACGGCACGTTCAGCATTACCAGCCCACCGGGCGGCCCCACCCGGGTCGAGGCGGTGATCCCGTGCGCGCGGTGATCGCCGACGACAGCGTGCTGCTGCGGGAGGGGATCACCCGCCTGCTCGCCGAGGGTGACATCGAGGTCGTCGCCGGTGTCGGCGACGCCGGGTCCCTGCTGGCGGCGGTGCAGTCGCATAAGCCGGACCTGGCGGTCATCGACGTGCGCATGCCACCCGGGCACCGGGACGAGGGGCTGCGGGCGGCGATCGAGATCCGGCGGCGCTGGCCAGACGTCGCGCTGCTGGTGCTGTCCCAGTTCGTGGAGGAGCGCTACGCCACAGAGCTCCTCGCGGGGGACACGCGGGGCATCGGCTACCTGCTCAAGGACAGGGTCGCCGACGTCGCTGAGTTCATCGAGGCCCTGCGCCGGGTGGCGTCCGGGGGCACCGCGCTCGACCCCGAGGTGGTCCGCCAGCTGCTCGCCCGCAGCCGCCAGGCCGACCCGCTCGGCCGGCTGACGCCCAGGGAGCGGGAGGTGCTCGCGCTGATGGCCGAGGGACGGTCGAACGCCGCGATCGCCGATGCGCTCGTCATCTCGATGGGCGCCGTGGAAAAGCGGGTAGCCGGCATCTTCATGAAGCTTGACCTGCCGCCCGACGACGAGCTGACCCACCGCCGGGTCATGGCGGTGGTGCGCTACCTGAACTCCTGACCGCACCGTGCCCCGGCCGCCGCGAGCAGCCGCCGGGGCACGGACGGCCTGTCATCAGCCAGCCACGGCCCGCGGTGCGTAGAGTTCTGCACGTCACCGGCAGGGCGCGGCGGGGAACGGGGCGGGGGCAGGGCATGATCTTCACCGTTGTGTTCGCCCTTGTCGCCGCGTTCTCCAACGGCGTCAACGTGCTCACGCAGCACTCGGCGAGCATCGGCGCACCGAAGCGGGAAAAGGGCTGGCGCCTGGTCGGCTACCTGTTCCGGCAGCCGCTGTGGCTGCTCGGCTGGATCGCCGCGGTCGGCGGGTTCGTGTTCCAGGCCCTCGCGCTGCACGCGGGCCTGATATCGGTGGTGCAGCCGATCCTGGTCACCGAGCTGGTCTTCGTCCTGGTGCTGCGCCGGGTGTGGCTCCGCCAGGACGTGGCGCGCGCGGCCTGGCTGTCGGCGCTCGTGGTGTGCGTGGCGCTGGGCGTGTTCCTCTCGGTCGCCGAGCCCAGCGGCGGGCGGCCGAATGCCGAGACGGCCGAGTGGCTGTCCGCGCTGCTCGCGTTCGGCGGCGCCGCCGCCCTGCTCGTCGCGGCCGGCCTGCGTGGCTCTCCGGTGCGCAGGACCGCCTGCTTCGCGCTGGCCGGTGCGCTCGCGTGGGCCCTGATGGCCGTGTTCCTCAAGGCGACGACCGACACGCTCGCCTCGTTCGGTGTCGGCGGCACGCTCGTCCGCTGGCCGGTGTACGCGCTCGCCGCCGCCGCGATCTCCGGGTCCCTGCTCGAGCAGGCCGCGCTGCACGCCGGGCCGCTCAGCGTGTCCCAGCCGCTGCTGGTCGTGGTCAACCCGCTGGCCAGCATCGTGCTCAGCGTGTGGCTGTTCGCCGAGCACTTCACCCGCGACCCCGGGAAGATCACGATCGCGGTGATCTCGTTCGCCGTCATGGCGATCGCGGTGGTCCAGCTCTCGCGCACGGCACCGCAGAATCTCGCCCCGGCGCCGCAGGCCGCGTCGTGATCAGCGCCGGTACGATCGGCAGCCTTGGACCGCTCAGCCAGGAGGCAACCGTGCCCGCCACCTTCATCACGTCGTTCGCCACGTCCGGGCCGGGCGCGCGGGTCGCGGTGAAAGACCTCATCGACATGGCCGGCGTGCCGACCACGGCCGGCTCGCGGGCCGTCGCCGAGGCGGCCGGGCCGGCCGCGGCCGATGCCGCCTGCCTGGCCGGCCTGCGGGCGGCCGGGGGCCAGGTCGTGGGCCGGACCAACCTGCACGAGCTGGCGCTCGGGGTCACCGGGATCAACCCCTGGTTCGGGACGCCGGTGAACCCGCTGGACCCCTCCCTGGCCCCGGGCGGTTCCTCGAGCGGGTCAGCCGTCGCGGTGGCCACGGGAGAGGCCACGGTGGCGTACGGGACCGACACCGGGGGCTCGATCCGGATCCCCGCGGCGTGCTGCGGCGTCTGCGGGCTGAAGACGACGTGGGGCCGGATCCCGGTCGATGGCGTCCGGCCGCTGGCGCCGAGCCTGGACACCGTTGGTCCGATGGCGGCCGGCGTGGCGGGGCTGATCCTGGGGATGCAGCTGCTGGAACCCGGCTTCGCCGTGGCCCCGCAGGCAGGCCCGCCCCGGGTCGCCCGGCTGCGGGTCGCCGCGGCGCCCGAGGTCGACGACGCCGTGACCGGGGCGCTGCGCGCGGCGTCCTGGGACGCCACCGACCTTGATCCGGGTGAGTGGCTGACCGCGACCACGTGGACGGTGACGCTGCTGGTTGCCGAGGCCTACCAGGCCAACAAGGAGATTCTTGAACGTGACGGCGACCGGATATCCCCGGACGTGGCCCGCCGCCTGGACGCGGGCCGGCAGGTCACCGCGGCGGCCGCCCTGGCCGCGGCCGAGGGCGCGGCCCGGTGGCGCGCGTACCTGGCGGCGCTCTTCGAGCGCTTCGACCTGCTGGTCACGCCGACGCTGACGATCCTGCCGCCCACCCTGGACCGCGCCACCGAGCTGCTGGAGTCGCGGTGCACGCTGCCGGTCAACCTGGCCGGCGTGCCCGCGCTGGCCCTGCCGGTCCCGGCCGGGGGTCCGCTGCCCGCCAGCATCCAGCTGGTCTCCGCCCCGGGGTCCGAGGAGCGCCTGCTCGCCGCCGGGTCCGTCATCGAGGCCGCCGTCGCCGGCTGACCCGGGGTGCGCCCTGCGGGGCTGGCCATGGGCCGGTGGCACCCGGCCCGTGGCCTGACGTAACGTGACCTGACATGGCATCTCGCAGCCGGGAGCGGCGGCACGACGCGGCACGCAGGCCCGCAACGCCCGCGCTGCCCGTCCGCGAGGTCATCGCCGCGGCCGCGAGGACCGGGCAGCGGAACCTGTGGCGGATCATCGGCGTCGCCGTGGTGGTCTCGATGGCGGCAGCGCTCGTGGACATCGCCGTCACGAACCTGATCGACCACACCAGCCTGCCCCTGTTGCTGTTCGGCGAGGTGACCGCGTCGGCGGTGAGCGTCCTGGCCGCGGTGTTCCTGTCCGGCTTCCTGTGCCGGGTCGTGGGCGAATCGGAACACGGCCGGGAAGACGCGAAGCTCGGCCACATCCTGCGGACCCTGCCGTGGCTCCGGCTGATCCTGGCGGACCTGCTGGTGGCGCTGCTCGTCGTCGCCGGGCTGCTGGTCCTGGTGCTCCCGGGCCTCGTCGCGATGACCCTATTCGCCATCGTCGGCCCGGTCATCGAGATCGAGGACCGGCCGGTTCAGGCGGCCCTGCGCCGGTCGGCGCGCCTCGTGCGGCCGTACTTCTGGTGGGTGGTGCTGCTCGCGACCGTGCCGCTCTCCGTGGCTGGCGAGCTGGAGGACCTCGCTCCCGAACCGCACAGCGTGGCGCAGATCCTGGAGAACCTCGCCGTCCGCGGCATCGGCCTGGGGCTGCTCGAGGCGGTGATCGGCCTGGTCCTCGTGGCACTCTGCTACCAGCTGATCGCGCTGGACCGGGAGCGAGGGGCCCCGGCGAGCGTGCACGGACAGCCGGCCCGGCCATGATGCGGTGCCCGCCGCCACGGCCGCGCCCAACGGCGATGCGACCTCCCGGTCAGGATTGCGCGCCGTCGTGGCCGGCGAGCACGTCCCTGGCGCGGAGGATGCGGGCGTCCAGGTCGGCCAGGAAGCTCCCCAGGGCAGCCCGCTTGGCCTCGACGGTCTCGCGCAGGCCCTCCAGCAGGGTCAGGCACTCGCCGGTGAGCTCGCGGCGTTCCTGGTCGCTGGTGCGCTCGTCCTTGAAGGCCCGGCGTATCTGGGCCATCCGGTCCTCGTTGCGCAGCACGATCGCGATCTCGTCGAGGTTCAGCCCGAGCAGGTTCTGCAGCTCGCGGATGCGCGCCACGCGGGCCAGGTCGTCCGCTGAATAGCGGCGCAGCCCGCCGGGCGTGGTGCAGGCGGGCTCCAGGAGGCCCAGCTGCTGGTAGTAGCGCAGGGCGCGCTCGGAGACGCCGGCCCGCGCCGCCGCCGCACCGATGCCAAGCAGTTCCCCGTGTTCCGCCTGCTGGTCGGCGGCGGCCGGTTCTGCGGTGGCGGTTCGGTGCGTGACGCTCATAGGCTCAGCTGCCCCCGCGCGATGCGTCGAGTTCCTCCCCCGGACTGCCTGACCTGGCCATCCTACCGTTGGCGCCGTTGGCGCCGGGCCCGGCCGGGGCCGCTCCGTGGAGGTCGGCCACGCCGGCCGCCTCGTCCAGGCCAAAGGCCTCCGCCGACTCTGCCGCGCCCTCGGCGAGCTCCTCCAGCAGCGGCTCGGGCCGGTGGAAGTACCGCTTGCCGCGCAAGGCCGAGGCCACGATCGCGATGGCCGTGGCAATGGCGGCGAACGTGAACGCCAGGTGCAGCCCGCCGGCGAACGGCTCCTCGATCAGGTGCGGGAAGAACGACCGGCCGGTGATGTAGGCGGCTTCCCTGGCCGGCATGTGCTGCAGCGCGCCGGTCGGGCCGAGCAGTTCCTTGATCGGGTTGTAGCCGAGGAACGCGGAGAACAGGCTGCCGATCGGCGGCTCGCTGGAGACGAGCTTGGCCGCGCCGGGGGCGACCCCTGCCGCGGTCAGCCCGCGGTAGAGATGCGACGGCAGCCGCGCGGCCAGCCCCACCGTGACGATCGTGAAGAACAGGCCCATGGACAGGACGGTGGCCGAGTTCTGGAACGTGTTGAGCATCCCGGCGCCCGCGCCGCGCTGATCCGGCGGAAGGCTGTTCATGACCGATGCCTGGTTGGGCGCGAAGAACAGCCCCATGCCGGTCGCGAACATGAAGATCAGCAGGGCGAACCAGAGGTAGCTGAAGTTGATCGGCAGCAGCTCCAGCAGCAGGAAGCTGGCCGCGGAGACGGTCAGGCCGGTGGTGGCGAACAGCCTGGCCCCGAACCGGTCGGACAGCCACCCGGCCAGCGGGCCGACGATGAGGAACCCGACGGTGAGGGGGACCATGGAGATGCCCGCCCAGAGCGGGGTCTCGCTGAAGCTCTTGCCGTGCTGCGGCAGCCAGATGCCCTGCAGCCAGATGATCAGCATGAACTGGATGCCGCCCCGGCCGAGGGCGCCGAGCAGCCCGGCGATGTTCCCGGCGGTGAACGCCCGGACCCGGAACAGGCCCAGGCGGAACATCGGGGCGGGCACCTTGGTCTCCACCCAGGTGAACAGGCCAAGCACGGCGATCCCGCCGAAGATCCCGGTCAGCACCCACGGGTTGGTCCACCCCATGGTGTGGCCGCCGTAGGGCAGCAGCGAATACACGATCCCGGTCAGCACCGAGATGAGCCCGACTGCGAACAGCGTGTTGCCCACCCAGTCGATCTTGGCCGGGATGCGGACCCCGTTGTCGCGCAGCATGAGGTAGGCCCAGACGGTGCCGAACAGGCCGAACGGGACCGACACCAGGAAGACGAGCCGCCATTCGATCGGGGCCAGCACGCCGCCCAGCATCAGGCCGAGGAACGAGCCCGCCACCGCCGCGATGCCGTTGATCCCCATCGCCTTCCCGCGCTCTTCCTGCGGGAAGGCGTCGGTCAGGATCGCGGTGGAGTTGGCGAACAGGAACGCGCCGCCCAGGCCCTGGAACACCCGCATGATGATGATCCAGATGGCTCCGGCCGGCCCGGTGAGCCAGGTGACCGACAGCAGGATCGAGAACAGCGTGAAGACGGCGAACCCCAGGTTGTACATGCGGACCCGGCCGTAGATGTCGCCGACCCGGCCGAGGCTGACCACCAGCACGGCGGTGACCAGCATGAATCCCATGAACACCCAGAGGAAGTAGGAGGTGTTGGACGGCACCAGCGGGTTGAGGTGGATGCCCCGGAACAGCGCGGGCAGCGAGATCAGCAGGATCGACTGGTTGATCGTGACCATCAAGATCCCGAGCGTGGTGTTCGACAGCGCGATCCACTTGTAGTGGACGCTCCTGCCGCGACCGCCCGCGACCGCCGCCTGTTCCTGCCCCGCCACTCGCATCTGCCGTCCCCACAGTCTCCGACGATCGTGCCGGGGGAATCCTATCGGACCTTGACGTCAACGTCAGAGTCGCTACCGCCTGTTTATGCGATGGCAACACAACGAAGTGCGGCGGCCTGGCACGCCAGGCTGCCGCGTCAGTGCGACTCGCGGGTCACCTGCGGGCCGCTGGCCCCGGTCAGGAAGTCAAGGTCCGCGCCCCGGTCGGCCTGCAGGACGTGGTCGACGTAGAGGCGCTGCCAGCCGCGGGCCGGGGCCGCGTACCCGGCCACGGCGGCCGCGGGCGGCTCGCGCCGCCGCAGCTCCGCGGCGTCGACGCCCACGTCCAGCCGCCGGGACGGCACGTCGAGCTCGATGACGTCACCGGTCCTGATCAGGCCCAGCGGGCCGCCGGCGGCTGCCTCGGGCGCCACGTGCAGCACCACGGTGCCGTACGCGGTCCCGCTCATCCGGCCGTCGCAGATGCGCACCATGTCCCGCACGCCCCGCTCCAGGAGCCTGGCCGGCAGCGGAAGGTTCGCCACCTCGGGCATCCCCGGGTAGCCCTTGGGCCCGCAGCCGCGGAGCACGAGCACCGAGCCGGCGTCCACGTCGAGGCCCGGGTCGTCGATGCGGCGGTAGAAATCCTCGATGCTGTCGAAGACCACGGCCCGCCCCCGGTGCCGCAGCAGCTCCGGCGACGCGGCCGCCGGCTTGATCACCGCGCCGTCCGGGGCGAGGTTCCCGCGCAGCACGGCGATGCCCGCCTCGGCCTGCAGCGGGTTGCCGCGCGGCCGGATGACCGTCTCGTCCCAGATCCGCGCCCCGTCGAGGTGGTCGGCGAGCGGCCGCCCGGTCACGGTCAGCGCGGCCGGGTCGAGCAGGTCGCGCACCTCGGCCAGCACGGCGAGCAGCCCCCCGGCCCGGTGGAAGTCCTCCATCAGGTGCCGCCCGGCCGGCTGCAGGTCGGCCAGCAGCGGCACGCCAGCGCCGGCGGCGTCGAAGTCGCCGAGCGACAGATCGATCCCCAGCCGCCCCGCGATGGCCAGCAAGTGCACCACGGCGTTGGTGGAGCCGCCGACGGCAGCCAGCGCGACGATCGCGTTCAGGAAAGATCCCCGGCTGAGCAGGCGGCTCGGGGTCAGCTCCTGCGCAACCATCTGGACGGCGAGCCGCCCGGTGTCGTGGGCGGTCTCCAGGAGCCGGCTGTCCGGTGCCGGGGTCCCGGCGATGCCGGGGATCGTCGTGCCGAGCGCCTCGGCCATGCAGGCCATGGTCGAGGCCGTGCCCATCGTGTTGCAGTGGCCGCGGCTGCGGATCATCGAGGACTCGGACGTGAGGAAGTCCTGCTCGGACAGGTTGCCGGCGCGGACCTCCTCGCTGAGCCGCCAGACGTCGGTCCCGCAGCCGAGCGGCGCGCCGCGGAATGTGCCGGTGAGCATCGGCCCGCCGGGGACCACGACGGCGGGCAGGTCGACCGATGCCGCGGCCATGAGCAGGGACGGGATCGTCTTGTCGCAGCCGCCCAGCAGCACGACGCCGTCGATGGGGTTGGCACGCAGCATCTCCTCGGTCGCCATCGCCGCCATGTTCCGCCACAGCATGGCGGTCGGGCGCACCAGCGTCTCGCCGAGCGACACGACCGGCAGGTTCATCGGGACGCCGCCCGCCTCCCAGACGCCCTGCTTGACGCTCTCGGCGACTTCGTCCAGGTGCGAGTTGCACGGCGTCAGGTCGGACGCGGTGTTCGCGATCGCGATGTGCGGCCGGCCGTCGAAGGCGTGGGCGGGCAGGCCCCGGCGCATCCAGGCGCGGTGAATGTAGGCATTCCGGTTGTTCCCGGCGTACCACTGCGAGCTGCGCTGCTGCGGCATCGGCGCTCTTCCGCCCTTCTCGGCCAGCGATCTAGCATCTGGAAATGTCCATACAACTTATCCATGAGCAGGCCGGTGCGGCCGTGGCGGCGAGGGCATGAGGGCGTTCATGGTCACCGGCCCGCGCCGGTCCGAGGTGGCCGAGGTCGCCAGCCCGCGGCCGGCGCCGGGGCAGGTGGTCGTCGACATCGAGCGGGCCGGCGTGTGCGGCACCGACGTCGAGTTCTTCACCGGCGAGATGGCCTACCTGCACCAGGGCCACGCCCGGTACCCGATCAGGCTGGGCCACGAGTGGTGCGGGACCGTGAGCGCCGTCGGCGGCGACGTGGACCCCGGCTGGCTGGGCCGCCGGGTGACCGGGGACACCATGCTGGGCTGCGGCAAGTGCGACCGCTGCCGGGGCGGCCGGGCGCACGTATGCGACGACCGGCAGGAGGTCGGCATCCGCGGCGGCTTCCCCGGCGCGCTCGCCGAGCAGATGGCGTTCCCGGCGGCCGCGCTGCACCCGCTGCCCAGCCCCGTGGACCCGGCCGCCGGCGCCCTGGTCGAGCCCGGCGGCAGCGCGCTGCGCGCGGTCCAGGCCGCGGCGCTGCAGCCGGGGGAGCGGGTGCTGATCCTCGGCCCCGGCACGATCGGGCTGCTCGCCGCGCTGTTCGCGCTGGCACAGGGCGCCCAGGTGCACCTGCTGGGCCTGACCAGGCAGTCCCTTGACTTCGCCCTGTCCCTCGGCGTGCACGGCGCCTGGACGGCCGCCAGCCTTCCCCGGCTGCCGTTCGACGCGGTCATCGACGCCTCGACCTCGCCCGCGCTGCCCGCCGAGGCGCTCTCGCTCGTCGAGCCCGGCAAGCGCGTGGTGTACGTCGGCGTGGCCGGCCTGCCCAGCGTCATCGACACCAGGACCCTCGTGCTGAAGGACCTCACCGCAGTCGGCATCCTCGGCGCGTCCGCCGCGCTGGCCGGGACCATCGAGCGCTATGCGGCCGGTTCGGTGGACCCGCGGCCCCTGGTGGCCGCCACCGTCGGCCTGGGCGACGTGGGGAACGTGCTCGCCGGCTGGCGCCCGGACGGCGCCGGGCCGGGGCCGAAGGTGCTCGTCGATCCCTGCGCCTGAGGCCGCCCGCCGCCGGCCGGGGCCGCCGCGCGGCCGTTCCCCGGGGAACGGGGGCGAGTCCGTGTGCCCGGAGCCGTTTGAGAGCGGCGGAGCGGGGGCAGGGTCATGAACCGTGCCAGCCAATCTCAAACCGGAGTGAGGTGCTGACGTGCTGACGCTAACCGACCGGGCCGCGGAGACCATCCGCACCCTGACTTCCCAGCCTGGTATCCCGGCCGACACCGGCCTGCGCATGTCCCTGCAGGACGGCGAGGCGGGAACGCTGGCGCTCTCGCTCGAGGGCCCGCAGCCAGACGACGCCATCATCGAGGACGCCGGCGCGCGCGTCTTCGTGGAACGAGACGCCTACCCGATCGTCGAGGACAGGGAGCTCGACGCCCAGCTCGACGAGGACGGCCGGGCATCCTTCATGCTCGGCAGCCAGACCACCGCATAACAGCGCGGGAGGATCCGCCGCGGGCAACCACCCCTGCCCGCGGCGGATCCGGACTGCACGCCCTCAGCGGTCTTTGGTCAGCTCCGCGACCGTGCTGATGGTCGCGAACCGGCCGGCCAGCGCGTACTCGGTCCTGGCCAGGATGTCGTCGACGGGCAGCGTCCGGGGATCGGCGAGGATCTCGTCCAGGGTGCGCCCCGGCGGGGCCTCCCAGTGCTCGATCGGCGACGTGGCGGTGGCGTCGGTCACGAACGTCACCCCGAAGCCGAAGTCCGAGGCCACCCTGGCCGTGGTCTCGCAGCACTGCTCGGTCCGGATCCCGCAGATGACCACGTCGCCGATGCCCCGGCTGGTGAGGATCTGCTGCAGGTTGGTCGTGGTGAAGGCGTTGTGCGAGGTCTTGGTGACCACCGGCTCGCCGTCCCGGGCGGCCAGCCCGTCGAGCAGCCGGACGTGCCCGCTGGCGGGGTCGAACTCCGCGCCAGAGCCGGCCTCCGCGTGCAGCACCCAGACCACGAGGTCGCCGTCCGCCCTGGCCGCTTCCACCAGCCGGCTCACCTGGCCGACGATGCCGGGATTGGATATCGCCGCCCACTCCGGCTGCTGGCGGAACGACTCCTGGACGTCGATCACGATCAATGCTCTGCTCATAGGCCAACCTTGGCCTAGCCACGCCCGCACATCAAGATCGCATTAGTGGGGAATCGCGCCGGCCGGTATGACGGGCAGGCTTCCCCCTGAGCGGTGGCGGCCCGGGGCGGGCGCGTGGCCCGCCGCCGGGTGCCGGTGCCGGCCGTCCGCTATGGTGTGGGCAATGATCGCGGGGCCCCGGTGCGAGGTCAGCTGATGAGGTACGGAGGCATCGAGGCAGGCGGCACGAAGTGGGTCTGCGCGATCGCGGGCCAGCCGGGGCGGCTGGAGAAGACCGAGACCTTCCCCACGACGCTTCCCGCGGAGACGGTGTCCCTGGCCACCCGGTTCTTCGCCGAGAACGGGCCCATCGACGCGCTCGGCGTGGGCGCCTTCGGCCCGGTGGACATCCGCCGCGGATCCCCGACCTGGGGCACGATCACCACCACGCCCAAGCCAGGGTGGGCGGACACGGACGTGGCCGCCGCGCTCCGCTCCGGCCTCGGCGTGCCGGTAGCGCTGGACACCGACGTGAACGCGGCCGCGCTCGGCGAGTGGCGGCAGGGCGCGGCGGCCGGCCTGGACACGTTCTGCTACATCACGGTCGGCACCGGGATCGGCGGCGGCGCCGTCGCCAACGGCCGCCTCCTGCACGGCCTGCTGCACCCCGAGTTCGGGCACATGCGCCTCCCGCACGACCGGGCCAGGGACCCGTTCGACGGGATCTGCCCGTACCACGGCGACTGCCTGGAGGGGCTGGCCTCCGGTGAGGCGATCCGGCGGCGCTGGGGACGTCCCGGGCAGGAGCTCTCCGGCCCGGCGGTCTGGGAGGTCGAAGCCGAGTACCTCGCGCTCGCCCTCGTCAACGTGGTCTGCCTGCTGTCACCGCAGCGGATCATCGTCGGCGGGGGCGTGGCCAGGCAGCCGTCGCTGCTGCCGCTGGTGCGCAGGCGGCTGCGCGAGCTTCTCGCCGGCTACCTGCGGGCGCCCGAGCTGACCGACGCCGGAGCGATCGACGGCTACGTCGTCGCGCCGGGCCTGGGCGGGAACGCCGGCGTCATCGGCGCGATCGAGCTCGCCCGGGACGCGGCTTGCGGGCGGTCCTGACCGGCGTGCGGCTCAGGCGGCCCGCTGGTCGGCCCAGCCGGTCACGAGCTGCTCGAGCACGCCGAGCGGCACGGCGCCGTTGCCGAGCACCGCGGCGTGGAAGTCCCGGATGTCGAAGCGAGCGCCCAGGCGGCGTTCGGCCTCCCCGCGCAGCCGCTGGATCTCGCGCCGGCCGACCATGTACGCCAGCGCCTGGCCCGGCCAGCCGATGTAGCGGTCGATCTCGTTCCTGACGTTGGCCCGGGTGGTGGCGGTGTTGCGCCACATGAAGTCCATGGCCTGGGAGCGCGACCAGCCGTAGTGGTGCATGCCCGTGTCCACCACCAGCCGGCACGCGCGCAGGGCGTCAAACGAGAGCATGCCGAGGCGCTGCAGGTCCGACGTGTACAGCCCCATCTCGTCCGCCAGGCGTTCACAGTACAGCCCCCAGCCTTCCACGTAGCCGCACACCTCGGCGTCGAGGAAGCGGCGGAACGCGGGCAGGGGGAGCGTCTGCGCCGACGCGCCCTGCAGGTGATGCCCGGGAGTGCTCTCATGGAAGGAGAGCGCCTCGTACTCGTAGACGTAGCGGTCCTGCGGCTGCGCGGTCAGCACGCAAAACGCGCCCGGCCGCAGCCCGCCCGCGGCCGGGGGCCGGTAGTACGCCAGCGGCGCGTTCCCGGCCTCGACCGGGTCGATCTCCTCGATGACGCAGTCGGGGATGGCGAACGGGGGGAACCAGCCGTCGCGGGCCGCCTCGGCGCGGCGCAGCGCGTCGGTGACCGTGCGCACGATCTCCGCGGAGCTGGTGAACCGGAGCGAGGGGTCCTCCCGCAGCCGGCCGAGGATCGCCGGGACGTCGGTGAGCTGGAGCACCCGCGAGCCGAGCTCGGCCCACTCGTCCTGCAGCGCCGCGAGGCAGTCGAGGCCGGTCTGGTGGATCTCCTCCGGGGACAGCCCGGTGGTGGTGTGCTTGCGCACGGCGGCGCGGTAGCCTTCGGCCCCGCCGGGCACGAACCTGATGCCCACCCGGTCGTCGGGGCGGGCCACCGGCAGCAGCTCGTCCCGCAGGCAGGCCAGCAGCCGCCGCAGCGCCGGCCGGACCTCCGCCTCGACGATCCCGGCGGCCTGGCGGCGGATGGCTGCCTGGCCGGCCTGCTCAGGGAGGCGCACGGCGACCATGACGTCATCGGCCACGTCCCGGCCGAGGTGTCCCTCGATCTGCTCGATGGCCTGGCGGGTGCCCACCTCGGTCGGGACCCGGCCGTCGCGCTTCGCCTCGGCGTAGCGGCGGGTGACCGCGTCGAAGTAGCCGCCGAGCCCGCGGAGCCGCGTCAGGTAGCTGTCCACCGCGCCGGCGGTGTCAAGCAGCGCGGCCGGCACCGACATGAACACCATGGCCTGTGGCGAGACGTAGCCGCCGGCGGAGGCATTTGCCTCCCAGAGGCCATGCTCCAGGTCTGACCGCGCCGCCCAGGCCAGGTGCGCCATGACCGCGTGGTTGACCCGGCCGGCCTGGCCGAGCCTGCTGACCTCGATGCGGCTCAGCTCCGACTCGATCCGCGCGATCTGCTGCGCGTCGTGGGCGGCGCCCGAGCGGCTCGGATCGGGGACAAGGGCATCGAAACCGGGCGCGCCGACCTGGGTGGCGCTGAACGGATCGGCCGTGTGCACGACCTCGAAGAACTCCTCCCCGAGCCGGGCCAGCCCCGCCGCGGCCTGCTGGTCCTCCGCTGATGCTTGATCGTTTACGCTCATGACCGGCAAGTATGCCGGACCTGCCGGTGCGGCCCGCGGGCGGCAGCCGATCCCGCGGGCGGCGTTCCCGCCCGCCTGGGTGCTCCAGGGGCGGCGCGGCGGCGATACCCTCGGTGCATGGCCTTGTCTGTGCCGCTGTACATCCCCAGCCCCCCGGTCAACGGGGTCCACGTGGGGCCCTTGTTCATCCACTTCTACGGCCTGATGTACGTGGTGGGTATCACGCTCGCCGTGATCATCGTCCGGCGGCGCTGGCGGGCCGCCGGCGGCGACGTCGCGCTGGTGACGGACGTGGCCACCTGGGCGGTCCCCGCGGGGATCATCGGCGGCCGGATCTACTTCGACATCACCACGCCGTTCGACATCACGCCGCACACCTGGTGGGGGCCGTTCGCCGTCTGGGAGGGCGGCCTGGGCGTATGGGGAGGCATCATCGCCGGGGCCCTGGCCGGGATCTGGCGGGTACACCGGGCCGGAGCCGACTGGCGGCTGTTCGGCGACGCGACCGCCCCGGCGCTGCTGGTCGCCCAGGCGGTCGGGCGGATCGGCAACTACTTCAACCAGGAGCTGTTCGGCAAGCCCACGAGCCTGCCCTGGGGGCTGGAGATCTCCAGGGCGGCCCGGCTGGCGTCGGGCATCCCGGCCGCGGACGTCAAGTACACCGCGTTCCAGCCCTCGTTCCTGTACGAGCTGATCTTCGACCTGGCGTTTGCCGCGTTCCTGGTCTGGCTCGGCCACCACCGCGACATCCGCCCGCCCGGGCTGCTCGCGCTGTACGTGGCCGGCTACTCGGCCTACCGGATCTTCGAGGAGACCATCAGGATCGACTCGTCCGCGCACTTCCTCGGCATGCGGCTGAACTTCTTCATCGCCTGCCTCGGCACTCTGGCCGGCGTCACCTGGTTCGTCTTCAGCCAGCGGAGGAAGCGGCCCGAGGAGCCCGCGCCGGCGGTGCCGTCCGTGCCCAGCGGCGCCACCGAGTCATAGCCGGGTTGCGGCCGGGGCGGCCGCGGGCGGAGGTCCGCGTTGCACCGGCCGCTTCCATGGCGGCGTATGGCCCGGGTCAGCCGCTCCGGGCCGGCGCCTGCTCATCCGGGGCGGCATCGGGACGGTTCTCGGAGATCCAGGAATCGATGCGCTTCCACCAGTCATAGAGCCACAGCACCTGGGTCTCGTGCTCCTCCGACCGGGGCACCTGGCTGGCCGGCACCCGCCACCACTTCGCCCGGACGACATGGCCGATCGGCAGGTTCCGCCAGAAGTCGCCGACGGTGACCAGCCGGTCCAGGCCAGCATGGGCCACGAAGATCACGTCGGCCGCCGGGCAGGCCTGGGCGGCCGCCAGCGCCCCGCCGGGCCGCGGCGGGAGCAGGTGGGGCATCTCCCGTGCCCGCGCGGCGAGATCCCGCCTGCCCGCCCGCTCCAGCCGCCGGATGCCGCGCTGCCACCGCCCCGGCGTCCAGTTGCCGCCCTCCGGGAAGATCACCAGCGCGCCGGCCCGGTCCAGCCCCCTGGCCAGCCGTTCGATCTGCTCGGTGAAGAGCTTCTCGCCGGCCCGGTGGCGCTGGACAAAGACGTTGGGGACCCGGTTGGCCACGACGTCCACCCCCGGATCAAGCTGCAGCGTCGCCTTCATGACGACGCGCGGCCGCCGTCCGTACACGCTGAGCAGATGGCGCACAAGCAGGAACGAGTCGCCCGGGCCGGCGTGGCGGCTGAGCACGATGACCGGGCGGGTGAGCCGGGCCGCCTGCGCTTCGGGATCGGCCTCCGGCTCCTCAACCTCGACGCGCAGGCCGAAGGTCCGTGCCGCGGCGCCGAAGACAAGATCGAGATACCACCGCATGATCGCGTAGTGGCGGCTCTGGTAGGGCTCGGTGTGCAGCCGGCCGCCGAACCCGCTCGCCATCCACAGGCCGAGGCAGCTGAACAGCGTCGACGTCTCCGCTCCCAGCCAGATGAGCCCGAAGTACAGCAGCCGCAGCGCGCGCATGCGGCCCGGCCTCGCGTGCCCGAGCAGCCCGAAGGCCAGCGTCGCCGCGCCGAGCAGCGGGGAGAGCAGGGCGACGGCCACTGCCAGGACGATCATCAGCGGTGCGAGCACGAGCCTGCGCACCAGCCTCGGTGGGAGCATGGCCGGCCCCTCCTGTCCCCGGGCGCCTGGTCAGTGGCTGGCCAGGCCGGCGAGGTAGCTCGCCGAGGCAGCGTACGCGCGCTCGATGCTTTCCCCGGCCCTAGCCGTGTCGCGGTAGCGGAGCTGGCCCAGATCCGGCGCGGTCCTGAGGCTGCCGGCGGGCAGGACGTGCACGCGGACGTCGTCGGGCAGGGCCGCCATCTCCTCGTGGAACCGGTACCGCCGGGCGATCTCGAACGCGATGAGGCCCACCTCCCACGGCCGGCGCGGCACCTCGAGCGGGCGCTCGATCCGGCCCACGTGCAGCACGTAGACGGTGCCGGCGCCCAGAGCGACGGCGCGGCCGACCGGGATGGAATGAACCAGGCCGCCGTCGAAGTAGTGCTCGCCGTCGATCTCGACGGGCGGCAGCAGCCCCGGGACGGCACACGAGGCCAGGACCGCGGGCACGACAGGGCCCGTGCTGAACCAGCGGGGGCTGGCGCGCTCGATGCTGGCCGCGACGCAGTAGAAGGGCAGCTCGAGATCGGCGAAATCCTCCCCGGGAAGCATGTCATCGAGCAGCCGGCGCAGCGGCTCGACCGAATGCAGGTGCGTGCCGGAGCGGGCCAGCTGGACCGCCCGGCCCCACAGCGTCTCGCTGAAAGCCTGGCCCAGGGCATCTCCCAGCCATAGCTGGCCAAGCCGTTCCGCCGCGGCCGCGGGGTCGGCCGCCACGAACGCGCCGTTGATCGCCCCGACCGACGTGCCCACGACCACGTCCGGCCGGATGCCGGCCTCGGACAGCGCCCTGAGCATGCCGACCTCGTGGGCGCCCAGGATGCCGCCCCCGCCGAGCACGAACGCCGTCTGCACCGGTCAGCCTCCGGTGCTCAGCTACCCAGGGCTCGCCGGAAGTATGCGACGGTGCTGTCCAGGCCGTCGTCGAGGGGCACGGCCGGCTCCCAGCCGAGCAGGTCGCGGGCACGGGTGATGTCGGGCTTGCGGCGGACGGGGTCGTCGGCGGGCAGCGGGCGGTGCTCGATGGGCGCGTCGCTGCCGGTCAGGCTGAGCACCTTCTTGGCCAGCTCGAGCATGGTGAACTCACTGGGGTTGCCGAGGTTGACCGGGCCGGTGACCCCGGGCGGGGAGTTCATCAGCCGGATCAGCCCGTCGACCAGGTCGTCGACGTAGCAGAACGAGCGGGTCTGGGATCCGTCGCCGAACACGGTCAGCGGCTCGCCGCGCAGAGCGGAGACGATGAAGCTGGAGACGACCCGGCCGTCGTTGGGGAGCATGTTCGGCCCGTAGGTGTTGAAGATCCGCGCAACCTTGACCGGCAGGCTGTGCTGGCGGAGGTAGTCGAAGAACAGCGTTTCCGCGCACCGCTTGCCCTCGTCGTAGCAGGACCGGACCCCGGTCGGGTTCACGTTCCCCCAGTACGACTCGACCTGCGGGTGCACGGTGGGGTCGCCGTACACCTCCGACGTCGACGCGAGCAGGATCGGCGCGCGCAGCCGCTTGGCCAGCCCGAGCATGTTGATCGAGCCGTGCACGCAGGTCTTGGTGGTCTGCACCGGGTCGCGCTGGTAGAACACCGGGGAGGCGGGGCAGGCCAGGTGGTAGATCTGGTCGACCTCGACGTACAGCGGGAACGTCACATCGTGGCGCATCAGCTCGAACCGCGGCTCGCCGAGCAGGTCGGCCACGTTATGGCGGGAGCTGGAATAGAAGTTGTCCACCACAAGGACGTCGTGACCCAGCGACAGCAGCCGCCGGCACAAGTGCGACCCGATGAACCCCGAGCCGCCCGTCACGAGCACGCGCTGGGCCGAGGTGGCTGGCACCCCCGGGGAACCCGGTGTCACGTCAGAGTCCACAGAAAAGCTCCCTTTGATAAGTCTTTAATGATTCCTGAAGAGGGACGCCCGGCTTGTGGCCTGCAACCTATCGCTTGCCGTGCCTTTGTCTCGCATTGCCTCGGCAGGCACCGTAGGCTGCCCACCGTGAAGCTCTCGATCCTTATGCCCGTCTACAACGAGCGGGCGACCCTGGTCTCCGCGATGAAGGACGTCCTGAACGTCAGCTTTCCCTGCGAGATCGAGCTCGTCATCGTCGATGACGGCAGCACCGACGGTACCAGGGACCTGTACCCGTCTCTCGGGGATGACCCGCGCGTGACCGTCCACATGCACGCTCGCAATCAGGGCAAAGGCGCCGCGATCCGCACCGCGGCGTCCCTGGCCACCGGTGACTACGTCATCATGTGCGACGCCGACCTTGAGTACTCGCCGGCCGAGATCCCCTCGCTGCTCGCGCCGGTGCTCGCCGACCAGGCCCAGGTCGTGTTCGGCACCAGGACCTTCGGCAGCCACAACGCCTACTCCTATGCCTACGTGCTCGGCAACAAGGGCGTCACGACCTTCGCGAACATCCTGTTCAACTGCTACATCAGCGACCTCGAGACCTGCTTCAAGCTGATGCCCACCGACCTCTACCGCAGCCTGCGCATCCGGGAGACCGGGTTCGGGATGGAGGCCGAGGTCACCGGGAAGCTGCTGCGGCGCGGGATCCGGCCCTACGAGGTCCCGATCAGCTACAAGGCGCGCAGCCGCGAGGCCGGGAAGAAGCTCACCTGGCGGGACGGCGTGGAGGCGCTCTGGATCCTGCTCCGGGAGCGGGTGGCGCCGCGCCCGGCTGCCTGACCGCTGCCCGCCGGCCAGTCACCCGAGGCCGCAGGGTCGCACCGGGCCGGGGGCACGGCCGGTCCCGCTAGAACCGCCATTTTGTCCGCTCCGCCAGCCACGACAGCGCCGCAAAGGCGGGCGTGGCGAGCCCGATCAGCATCGCGCAGCCGCTGAAAGCGCTCTGCACGAAGTTCCCGGCGACGCGCGCGACACCGTAGTAGTACGCGATGATGACGGCCATCAGCAGCAGGTAGCCGCCCAGGGCCGTGCCGAGGCAGTGGACGGCCAGCCGGGGCCAGCCTGGCTTCATCCTGGCGGTCAGGTTCAGCCGCCCGGGACGTGGCCGCCGGCCGGCCGCGAGTTCCTGCTGCCCCGGCCCGGCAGCCGGAGCCCTGGCCGGGCCGGCACGCGGTGGCTGGCCCGCCGCG
>JASHPR010000400.1 GCA_030038015.1 Streptosporangiaceae bacterium | reverse complement strand
ACCACCCAGGCAGCCCCAGCGCCGCGTCCCGCCAGCCGATTCCTCGCCCGACAGCCATCACCAGCTTCCGCTCCCCTCCACCAGGCAGAAAGCCAGCCGGGACCGTGACAGCAGAACACGCAAGATCATCATGGGACAGGCCACGGGAATGTCAGACTCAAACGTGAAACTAGGTCCCACTGAAACGTGAAGACCTCGCGGAGCGGGCGAAGGGAATCGAACCCTCATGACCAGCTTGGAAGGCTGGGGCTCTGCCATTGAGCTACGCCCGCGTGGCAGCAGCGGACTTGCGCCGGGCAAGCTTGCCACGCCGGTAGCGTACCGTCTCGCCGGGCTAGCCTGGTCACCGAAGGCTGGGACCAGGACGACGCTCTGGCACGCTGCCGGCTCGGCCGACGCTTTGTGACCAGGGCTCGGGCCTTTAGAGCAGGGGCTCTGCCAGAGGAAGGTAGGCTACGGCTGGTTCACGGGATGTGGCGCAGCTTGGTTAGCGCGCCTGCTTTGGGAGCAGGAGGTCGCGGGTTCGAATCCCGCCATCCCGACCAGTTCGGGTCAGGCCAGCTCAGAAGCTCATTGGACAAGCCCTGTCTTACCAACCAATCGGGCATGCAACGGGCAAGGCCTGGTCGCGCCTCCAGTCGTTGCTCCAAGCGTTCGTGCGTTCTGTACCGGGGCACCCTGGCAGCGAGATACCGGGCCGACGATCTGGCCCGGGCGGGGTCGCGGTGCATCAGGGAATGTGCGACCGCTCACTTCTCGATCTGCGCCTCTCCGGTCTTCAGGTCAAAGGTGAGCCTGGCTATCCGGTTCCGCAGGTAGTCGCTATCGGGCTGTCCGGGGCGGTCAAGATGCTCCATCCACTCGTAGTCAGGCCGGAAGAAGTCGAACCACGCGTGCCGGGCCTCCGGCACAGGCCGTTCGTACACCTCCGCCTCTGAACACGCCTGATTCCAGCCGGGAGGCGAGACGTCGGCGCCATAGTTCATGTTCGGCCAGACTTCCGCTTCCTCGGTAAGTTCGGGGACGAACGCGTACTCGAAGAGCAGGTTCTCATCCGTCAGGGAGATGCTTCGGACGATCAGGTGATGCCCGTCAGCGACCTCGCCGATGCCGAGATCGAGTGAGTACGTAACCGAGTCGGAAGGCTCCCTGGCTACGATCCGGACGCTCGCCGCCGCGAGGTTGATGCTGAACACCCTGCCAGAGTACGGTGAGCTGACTTCGGCGACCAACGCCGCCGGGGTCCGCCGCGACCATCCCGGCACCGGTGTGCTCAGCGTCGGCCGCCGCGCCGGCGCCCTAGCCGCGCTCACGCCGCGGGAACGGGAAGTGCTCTCGCTCATCGCCCAGGGCCGCTCCAACACCGCCATCGCCAGCGCGTTCACGATCTCCTCCAGAGTCGTGGAAAAGCACGTCGCCAGCATCTTCGCCAAGCTCGGCCTCGCCCCCTCCGGCAACGACAACCGCCGCGTTCTCGCCGCGATCAAGTACCTGGGGCCGTAACGGCTGCCACCCGGTGAAGACCTGGACGGAGACGATCAGGCTGCTGCTGGGTCGCGCCAGCGCGGTGGCCTATTACCTCGCCTTGGCGACTCCCTGTCACGGTGTCCAGCCCAACGCTGCCGGCACCAGCGTCGAGATTCCGCAGGGCTACCCAGACCGGGTGTATGCACAGCTGCGGCCCAGCCAGCCCGCTTTGCGCCTGGTGCAGCTCGGGTGCCCGGGGAGACCACCGATCCGAGGACTGCGGCAGCCAGCCGAACCTGGCCATGCTCGCCGACCTACCTCGCCCTGAACAGACATCACACCAGGCAATGCGCCGATATAGGCGCCCATCGGGCATGACCAAGTGCGTCAACCTAAGAGCGCTCTTGTGCACAGAATGTCATTATCGTCCCCCCGGCGGACCAGGAGCGGCCAGCGCATCCCCGTGGCCGTCGCCACTACCGCGCCGCGCGTAATGCCGTTAGGCTCGGCGTGTGGCGTTATAGCATCGGGTATCGTGGTCGGCGATGGCGGAGAGGGCAGCCGCGCGTGGCCGGGAATGTGGAGCACAACGCCGTAATTCCAGTCATCGATAATTGGTTGCACCTGACCTGCGGGAACGTCGTGGGAGCAGCGGACTGCATGCTTAGCAGCGGTCACGAGGAACGTGGAGGGGTGGGTCATGGCAGACTCCGGGCTCTTTGTCGGTTTCGGCTTTCCCGTGCGAGGCCGTGAGCGACAGGCCATAAATGTGTTCAACGAAACTTTCGAGTATTACTCCCGGCTTCAGCAGGACGGTGAGATCGAGAGTTTCGAGCCAGTTCTTCTCGAGCCGCACGGCGGGGAACTTGGCGGGTTTTTCCTGCTGCGCGGAGACAAGGACAAACTCGCGCGCATTCGCACCAGCGAAGAGTTCGAGCGGATGACGGCGCGGGGTGAACTCATCGTGGAGCACCTCGGGGTCGTGAGCGCCTTCCTGGGCGAGCGGCTGATGTCCCAGATGTCAGTGTTCAGCCAGCAGGTGGAAGAACTTACCTAGCGGCCACCGCCGCTGATGTTTAAGCACCACGCGCTTCCGTGGTGACCGTCCGCTTCTGCCGCTGTGACGGTGCTCAGGGTCTTCTGCAGATGCGAAGGGCCTGATTCCAGTGCTGCCGTGCGGGGTGAAGATGCCCATGGCGCCGATGGCCAGCCCCAGTCCATCGCTGAGAACCAGCAGACGGCCGGGACAGACGACCTGGTCAGCGAACCAGTCGGTGCCGCCGAAGCGGCAGTGGAAGCCGGGCACGAATGCCATGGCAGCTGCTGCCCTGGCGATCACGGCGGCGGTGATCCGCTGCAGCGGCACGAACGGGGTACAAGACCGTCACATGGGCTGGGACTCCGCGGCTGGCCGACCAGTCAAGCCTGGCCCGCAGATGCCCCACCACGGGCTCGGCCAGGGGAACCGGAACCAGGATCGTGCTTTCCTGCAGGCCTGGCAGATTCGGCACTACCACCGATCCGGCATTCCCCTTCGGCGATAAGAACGCACTGTCATGCCCGCCGGCAGTGTGTCCACGCATCTGCCACGCTGGTCGATGGCAAGGCCGCTGACTTCCGCGCTGCCTGGGCGGTGGGTGGAGACTTGCACATGGCTGTTGTCGCGCTGCGTCCGGTGGAGGACGGGGATCTGGACGCGTTGTTCGAGCAGATGCGTGACCCGGCTGGCGTCTGGATGGCTGCGTTCACCACAGCGGACCCGGACGACCGGAAGGCCTTCGACGCACATGGCCACGGTGAGAGCTTCCCCGGACATCACGTTGAGGGCGGTGCTGTGCAACGGCCACCTGGCAGGCAATATTGCCAGCTTCGCCTCCGGGGGCCAGACAGAGGTCACGTACTGGATTGATCGCGCGCTTTGGGGCAAGGGCATCGCCACCAGAGCCTTGGCGCTGCTGCTGGAACTGGTGCCAACCCGGCCGTTGTATGCCCGTGCGGCGAGCGACAATGCCGGCTCGCTGCGGGTCCTTCAAAAGTCGGGATTCAAGGCAGCCGGGACCGGGAAATCGTTCGCTGCGGGGCGGAACCAGGAGATCGAGGTAGCCATCCTTCGACTGGACACCTAGCGGCCGCGCAGGCACTCTTCTGCCGCGCCGGGCGCGTTCGGTGGCGTCTGACGATCTTGTCTTCCCGTTGCCTTCCGCAGCCTGACACATTGGGGTGGGATGGGTGGGTGGATGAAGGTCTGCGGCGGGAGCTGCTGGCCCGCCGTGATCAGGATCAGCGGATCCGCCATCTGGCGTCCCCGCCTAAGGGACAGCACATGGCCAGGCTGCCTGATGACGTGGCCGCGGAGTGGCAGCGGATCGACGAGGAAAATACCCGCTGGCTTGGTGAAGTGCTCGCCATGCGGGGCTGGCCAGGCCGGACGCTGGTCGGCAAGGAGGGGGCGCAGGCGGCGTGGCTGCTGGCCCAGCACGCCGGCGGCGACCCGGTCCTCCAGCGAGCATTTCTCGGTGCGCTGCGCGGTGCGGTCGCCCAGGGCGAGGCTTCCCCGGCGCACCTGGCCTACCTGGAGGACAGGGTGCGGGTGGGTGCAGGACAGCCTCAGCTTTACGGCACGCAGTTCACCATCATTGACGGCGAACTCGGCCCCTGCCCCATCGAGGACCCGCAGCGGCTGGACGAGCGCCGCGCAGAAGCCGGACTCGAACCGTTTGCCGTTTACCAATCCCGGATGCGGGACCAGCCCTGGCCAGTATCTGGTCACTCGGCAGAACGGCACCGAGCCGACGTTTCGCAACGCCTGATCGCAGCGGAGCGTCGTGCGAGTCGGCGATACCGTGAACGGGACGCGCCTGGCCGGGTCTGGCCCGTCGGCGGGCCCGGAGTCCGTGGCCAGCCGTGCACGCCGCCCTTGCTAACCTCGTGTCCCGTGCCCGGGGGAATGTCAAGGAGGCTGCGTGACGATCCTGGACGAATTCCTGCTCACCGACCGGGTCGCGATCGTGACGGGCGCGTCGTCGGGACTGGGCATCGCGTTCGCGAGGGCGCTCAGCCAGGCCGGAGCAAGCGTGGTCCTGGGGGCGCGCCGAACCGGCCGGCTCGCACCGGTCGCCGAGGCGATCCAGGCCGAAGGCGGCCGAGCGCTCAGCGTGCCCCTCGACGTCACCGATCCGGTTTCGTGCACCGCCCTGGCCGACGCGGCCATGGCGGAGTTCGGCCAGGTCGACATCCTGGTCAACAACGCCGGCGTGGGCACCGCGTTCCCGGCGACCCGGGAGACGCCGGAGCAGTTCCGGTCGGTCATCGAGGTGAACCTGAACGGCAGCTACTGGATGGCGCAGGCGTGCGGGCGGGTCATGCGGCCGGGGAGCAGTATCACCAACATCTCCAGCGTCCTCGCCCTGACCACGGCGGGCCTGCCGCAGGCGGCCTACAGCGCAAGCAAGGCGGGGCTGATCGGGCTGACGCGGGACCTGGCCCAGCAGTGGACCGGCCGGAAGGGGATCCCGGTCAACGCCATAGCACCGGGGTACTTCCCGTCGGAGATGACCGAGCAGTACAAGGACGGCTACCTGGACAGCATGCGCCCGCGGATGCTCATCCCGCGCATGGGCCGGCCCGAGGAGTGCGCCGCCACGCTCGTCTGGCTGGCCAGCCCCGCCGCCGGCTATGTGACCGGCCAGACGATCGTCGTCGACGGCGGGGTGTCCATCACGTAGACACCTGACCCGCACGGCCGCATCCACGTTCACGGTCTGGGCCGTGGGTCTGCGCCTCAGCCGATGACGCGGCGGAGCCAGGCGAGCCGCACGGACAGCGCCGCGCGGGCCAGCGCCGATCCCGGCGCGATCGCGTTGAATGCGTGGAACCCGCCCGGCCACACGCCGCTGACGCGGCCGGGTCTTTGCCTGCCGTTCCGCACGGCGGCAATCCCGGCCCACCTCGCGGTGCGGGCACCCCCGGCTTTCCGGTGGCTTTGCCGGCATCTGCCGTGGCCGGCACGGGGGCGGCAGCACCGAGCGTCCCGTCAAAGACCTTCTCCGGGCAGCCCGGCGTGGCTAGCGCGGGACCGGCGACTCCAGGTGGTAGCCGCGGCCGGCGTAGTCGAAGCCGTCGAGTTCCAGCCGTCGCAGCGACGGGTCCTGCGGGGACGCGTAGTACGCGCGGATCTCGGCGATCAGGCCGGTCTGCGGGTCGAACAGGTACCACTCGTCGCCGCGCAGCACGGTGCCTTCCCTGGTCTTGAAATGCGACCATTCGATGACGGCCTGGTCGGACTCGGGCTCGCACACGATCCGGTCGATGGTCCAGGCCGAGCCCCTGGCCGCGACCGAGTCCGCCCAGCGCTCGCCGATCAGGCGGCCGCCGCGCCACGCCCCGCCGTACATGCCCGGCGGGAAGTAGTGCGTGCCGCCGGGCATGAAGCAGCGGGCGATGGCGTCCGCGTCGGCCGCGTTGCAGGCGTCGAAGTACTGGGTGATCAGTTCCCGCATGTGGGCGCGCTTCGCGTCGTGGTCCAGGCTCGCGTAGCTCATCGGGTGCCCTCCTGCCCTCAGTGGATGCCGCTCAGGCCGCCGCCGTCGAGGTGCACGACGCCGCCGTGCATCACGGCGGCCTCGGGATCGAGCAGCAGGGTCACCGCCCAGGCGATCTCGTCCGCTGTCGGGAGCCTGCCCAGCGAATTGCGCTCCGCGTACCCGGCCCAGACTGCGTCGAACGGGACGCCGCGCTCGGCCGCCACCGCCTCGGCGATCCGCCGCAGCCGGGGCGTGTCGGCCGGGCCGGGGCAGATCGTGTGCACGGTGACCCCGCGCGGCCCGTAGAGCATGCTGATCTGGCGCATCAGGTTGAGCAGGCCGGCGTTGATGACACCGGGCCCGGCCTCGTGGGCGCGCGGCTCGATCCCGAGCGTGCCGGCGAAGGCGACGAACCGGGAGCCCGGGCCCAGCCGGTCGCGCACGGCGTGCAGCAGCCGGACGGTCCCGCCGAGCTTGATGTCAGCCCCGACGGCGAGCATGCCCGGGTCGATGGTGTCGGCCGAGCCGCGCACCGGCAGCCCGGCCGCCATGACCGCGATCGCCACCGGGCCGGCCAGGCAGGACCTGATGGCCTCGATGGCGGCGTCCTCGCCGATATCGGCGGCGCACGGCATGACCAGCCCGCTGGCCGCAGCCAGTTCGTCCAGCGGCTCCTTGCCGCGGGCGACGGCGAGCACCGGCATGTCCCTGGCGGTGAGCCTGCGGACGATGGCCGAGCCAACGCTGCCGGTCGCGCCGACCACCACCGCGGTACCAGCCGGAGCGGCAGCACCGGCGGCACCGGCAGCACTGGCGGCACCGGCGCCCGCCGTCACCGGGGCTCCGGGCCGGGCTGGGCCGGCCGGG
>JASHPR010000399.1 GCA_030038015.1 Streptosporangiaceae bacterium | reverse complement strand
GCCGCCGGCCGGGGCGAGGAGGGCACCATGACCACGTATGACGTCCTGGACGAGGCAACCATCGCGGCGACCCCAGCCGAGATTGTCCAGGCGTTGCTGGATGAGGCGGCTGGCCGGAGCCAGTGGTGGCAGCCGTACCTGCGGATGCGGCAGCGTGGGGACAGGCCTCCCACCGAGATCGGTGCGGTCGTAGATATCACCGTCAGCGCCGGCGGCCGGCTCGCCCAGCGATTTGCTACGGTGCGTTTCTCCGGGCGGGTAACCGCTTTCGAGCCCGAGCGGCGGCTGGTGCTGGACTACTTCGACGGTGACTTCCGTGGCACGGCAGAGTGGACGCTGAACCCGGCCGGCGCCGGGCGCACGCACATCGCGGTGCGGTGGATGACCGACCCGCACGGAGGGATGCGGCTGCGGGCCAGGTTCGCCGACGTGCCCAGCATCAACTCCAGCGTCATGCAGGAGGGGTTCCGGGCCATCGAGCGGTTCACCGCCAGGAAAAGAGCCGAAGCCGGAGAATAACGCCACCAAGGTCACCGCGTTAACGGCAGCCAGTGATGTTCCGGCGACATCGTCATCGCGGCATCTCCGATGTGCCCGTGATTTTGGAAGGCGAGGCGACCGGCACGGCGTTGCTGACAGTCGCGCTCACGGTGATCTGCGTGCAGCCGCTGGAATGCGGGGGCCAAGAGGTCATGGTGGCAGGCCCGTGTCTTGATCAGCATCGTGCCGACGTCCGCGAGTGAACCGGCGGACACGGCCCGACGACCTGACGCCACACTCACCCACGGTGATCGGCGTTCAGCCCAGGTGACGCACGTGAACCGCCGATTGCGCGGCACGGGCCGTCTGGCTCCCAGAGATCCGGGCCAGGTTGCGGCGGGTAAGCCTGGGCAGTGGCCCGGCACGCTTACCCTGACCTGCAGGATGCCGAAACGGGAGAGCCGATGCTCAGGGTACGTGGTTCCGGCCGTGCTGCGCGGCGCCATGTTCGTGCCCGGGCAGGCCCCGGGCCGTCGTGAGCCCGCCCGGGTGACGTCGGGCGCGTTCACGGCGGCGGGCCTGCCGGTGCCCGGGGACCCGGCGCAGCGCAACGTCTACCAGCTGACCCGGCGGAAGGGCCTGCCCTGGACGCCCGGCCTGGATGGGCATATCTGCCGCCGTGGCGGCGAACTGCTTGGCCGCGGGGAGCTGATCTTGGTGGATATCGACAGCCCGGCGGCGGTGGACGGCACGCCGCTGGTCAACGCGGTGCGCTGGCTGGCCGACCGGGCGGTGGAGGCCGGGGGGCTGCTTGACCTGTCCGCCACCGTGTCGGTGCGCACGCCGGGCCATCCGGACAGCGGGCACCTTCCCGGCTGGCACTTGTGGTACCGGGCCGGTCCGGCCTGCCCGGTGCGCATGGGTCCGCTGGCGGGCTGCCATGCCGTCGAACTGCGCCCGCGTGGCACCTGCCCAGGGTCGCCCGGGTATGTGGTCTGGGCCGAGCCGGACCAGCTGCCGGTCCTCCCGCCGTGGATCGCCGCGCTAGCGGGGCACCTCCCCCGCTTGCCGGCGATCAGCACCGGGACTGGCCACGGCGGCTGGGGCGCACAGGCCAGGCTCGACGGGATCATCGGGCGGCTGCTGGCCGCGCGGCGCGGTGAGCGGAACCGGCTGTTGTTCTGGGCCAGCCTGCGGATCGGTGAGCTGGTCGCTGACGGGGACCTGGATACGGGGGTGGCCGTGCGGGCGCTGACGGATGCAGCCGCCAGGCTCGGGCTAGTCCGGGAGGACGGACAGCGGGCGGTCGCGGCCACGATCAGGTCGGGATTCGAGCACGCGGAAGCGGAGTATGAGCCATCACGCTGACCGCGCTGCCGGGACATGGGTCGCGCTCCCGGCTGGATGACTCCGCCGCGCAAGTATTCATCGTTCTGACCGGCTGCCTGGACGGCTGGCCGACCGTGCAGGTCGCGCCGGATGATGGTGCCGTTGTCCTGGTCCTCGAGAGATGCGGCTTGGCCGACGTGACGCCTGGGGCTGCACCTCCCGGTGAAGAACGTGGACGCGGGCGGCGTCGGGTATCGGCGCCGGCACACGGCTATGGCAGCGGCACGATTCCCTGCGCGCCGCGCGGGAACTTCGCGAGGGTCTCCTCGGGAATGTTCAGATGCGCGGACACGAGCTTTGGGGGCAGGTGGCTGAGCCAGTTGGCCAGCGAGACCTCTTCGTAGTGGTCGCTGCGGAACGTTTCGATGAAGATCAGGGTGTCGTCGCCCGTGTTCTCGACGTAGTGGCCGCAGTTGCGCCGGACCAGGCCGACATCCCCGGCCCGGAAGTCGGTGGTGTTCGCGTGCGGGCCGGTGTTGAACACCGTCATCCGGGCCGAGCCTTGCATGTAGTACTGCCACTCGTCGGCGTTCGGGTGCCAGTGCAGCTCCCGCATGCTGCCCGGCTCCACCTTGACCAAGGCGGCCGCGATCGTCTGCGACATAGGGAAGTTCGTGCTGTCCGCGATCCGGATGCTGCCGCCGCTGTTCTCATGCACCGGCGTCACCTCCGACATGCGGAAGATCACCGGCTCGGTGGCGCCGCCCCATTCGACGCCGGCCGCGACCTGGTCGGCCTCCAGATCACCGGGTTCGTCGCCGGGGAAGATCCACAGGTTGTGCAGCGGAATGTCGTCGAACACCTCCTGGGCCACCCGGAAGTTCTTCGCCAGCACGTCGGGCGGGGTGTGCGCGAACCAGTCCGTCAGCAGCAGCGTGTTGCTCTCGGACTGTTTGCCGTCGTCGAACGCGAGCACGAATTCCGCGCCGTCCGGGCCGGCTCCCTGCAGGGAGTGCGGCAGCCCGGCCGGGAAGAACCACAGGTCTTCCTTGAAGACATCCTCGACGCTCGGCATCCCCTGGCGGCTGAGGGTCGTGACCCGGCACTTGCCCCGCGTCATGATCGCCCACTCGGCGGTCTGGTGCCAGTGCAGCTCCCGGATGCCGCCCGGCTCGAGGTACATGTTCACCCCGGCGATCTCGTCGGAAATCGCGAAATCGGCCTGCGTGACCTCGCGCGCCCAGCCCCCGCGCTGCTGGCGCCGGGGCGAGATGTTGAACGAGGACCAGAAGAACGGCTGCGTGCTGATGTCCGTCCCCGGCGCGGTGATCACGTTGGGGAACTGGCTCTCCAGCACCGGGTTCCGCGGCCCCGTCATCGTCGCGCTGGCCGGATCCCCGGTGATGTTCTCCATGCCTTCCGGGGGCAGATCCGGATTCCCGAAGGTGGGGGTCTCGTGATGCGGTGCCGGGTTTTCGTTCGAGCCCATCGCGCTTCCTCCCTCATACCTTGACTTACCGACTTTCCCGCTCCGCGCCATTGGCTCGCATCGGCCATCCGCACAGTCCGGGGCTCCTCCCTTCGGTCTTCCCTCGAGGCGGTTGCCGACGCCTGCCCCCTTGAGCATCTGGACCGCCCGGCTGGCATCCCCGCCGCTGTCGGTAAGTCTCCGGGCCGGCTTGGTGACCGCGAATCACAAAACCATGTGATTTGCGCTCATCAAGCGGTGCGCGAGGCTCAGTGCTACCCGTAGCGGGCCACTGACCGCGGAGGATTTCAATGGCCGCCGCGCAGACCGAGTTCAGGGCCACGGATGCTGGCCTGCCGGTGGCGAGTCAGGAGCCCTCGGTGACCGTCGGGCCGTGGCGATCACCGCGCTGCTCGGGCTCGTCACCGCCGGGTTCTTGTACGAGACCCTCAGACTCGGCCCGTCGGCTCATCAGGCTGACAAAGGAGGTCCGCAGCTCGCGCGGCGTCGACACCGGACTGCGGGGACGGTCACGGGGGATCTGTCCAGGCCAGCACAGTCGGTGGGTCAGTCTCCAGCCAGTCAGTAACTGCTGCTAGCGGACGATGAGCACGGGGCAACGGGCGAAGTGAATGACCTTGTGGGCGACGCTGCCCACCAGGAGGGCTGGGAAGTCGGACAGGCCGCGCGAGCCCATGATGATCATGTCGGCGTCAAAGCGGCCCGCTTCGTCCACGATGGCCCTGGCTGCCTCTCCGGACATGCCCGCTCTAGTTTCACCCGACGCCTTGACTCCCGCGGCTTGCAACTCGGCGACCGCGCCATCGACGAGCTTGGTCGCGTCCTTGGTCGTCTCGAAGGTTGCCACTCCGGCCTTGGACGGTTCACGCTCCTGGAAGTGGAACACCCGGACCTCGCCTCCGGACAGCTGCGCGAGCTCCGAGGCCTTTGCGATGGCTCTCCGGGAATGATCTGAACCGTCTACCGGAAGGAAGATCTTCTTCATCGCGTACTCCATTATCTTCTGACCCCCGGGTACCCGTCGCCCTGGCAGTCGTGCTCGGCTAGCGCCTTCGGCGATCGCGGCTTCAGCCCGGTTTACGCGTTACCCAGGTGTTGGCGGGATGTGGCCCGGGCCTGGGGCGGGCTGCTCAGCCGAAGCGCTGACCGTCTCGGCCGGCTCCACATCCAGGAACACAATCTTGCCGATCATCTGCAGTTTGCGGGGGTTACGCCGGCGCAGGTACAGCATCCAGGCGACGCCGATGAGAATCCAGCCGATGACAAAGAAGGGCATGAAGTTCTCCGGGTACGCGGGCAGTGGATGCACGCTGGTGTAGATCCCGAATCCGATGATGGCCATCGCGATGACCGGGAACACACCGTGGAACAGCCAGGAGAACTCGGGCCTCGCTTTTCGCCACATGTAGGCGATGAGCGCCACGTTGGTCAAGAAGTAGATAGGCAAGATCCCCAGCGACGAGAAGTAGCCGACGTCGCCGAAGGCCGCCATCGGTCCCCAGAGCAGGCCGAACATCAGCCCAAGGGCGAGGGCGACGACCGAGTAGGCGATGATCGCCATGTGCGGGGTGCGGTACCGGGGATGGGTCTGGCCGAGGATGGGGGGCAGCATCCGCTCCCGGCCGAGGGCGTAGAAGATCCGGTAGTTGGCGTTGTGAATGGCGATCAGGACCGCGATCTGCGCCGAGACGGCGGCCAGGGACACCACGATCGAGTACCAGTGCCCGATGTAGCGGGTAGCAAGATCGGTCACCGGCGCCGACGCGGATGCCAGGGCGTGCACATGACCTGGGCCATAGCCGACGATGACCGCGTACATCGCGAAGCAGAACCAGATCCCGGTCAGCAGCACCGACCCGACCAGGGCGATGGGCAGGTTGCGCCGCGGGCGGCGCACTTCCTCGGCCACCGTCGTCGATGACTCGAAGCCGAAGAAGGCGAACACGACGAAGATGAACGCCAGGCCGATGCCGGACAGGCCGGACGGCGAGTTGCCGGGGTTCCAGGCCTGCGGCACTTGACCCTGCGCTCCGCCTTTGACCAGGATCAGGATCAGCAGCGCGCCGACGATCGTCACCTCGGCGACCACGAAGGCCAGGTCAAGCTGCATCGACCGGTGGATCGACCACCAGGCCAGCGCCCCGACGAACGCGATGATGAAGATCATCAGCACCCACCAGGGGATGTCCACCCCGAAGTTCGACTTGATCAGCCCGCTCACGAACGAGCCGAACAGGTTGGTGTTGAGCGGGCTCTGCAGCCCGTAGGCGAAGAAGAGCAGCCAGCCCATCACGAAGCCGGTGGAGGGGCCCAGGCCCTGGCTGATGAATGTGTAGAAGGTGCCCGCCGACGGCACCCTTGTCGAGAAATGGGCCAGCGTCAGGGCCATGAACGCTATGCCGACGGTGCCGACGATGAACGTGAACGGGGCGGCGATCCCGGCCTCGCTGGCGATGAGGGCCGTGATGAAGATGACGCCGATGGTCGGCGAGATATAGGCCAGCGACATGGCGAGAGCGCTCGGCAGCCCGATCGAGTTGCGCCGCAGCTCCCCGTAGTCCTTGCCGGCCTGCAAGGCGGGTGGCTCGGTGCTGGCCATGATGCGCCTCCCTGCTTGGAGACCAACGAGTACCTCGGTATACTTCTTTTCTCTCCATGAGAGATGAAAGGACTTTAAAATAGCCCATGCCGGCTGTCAAGGACATGGTCATGGCAGGCTGGGGCCGTCCCGCCGGCCCCCGCCGAGAGGAGTAGGTGATGGCAGGCGGAACGGGCCGGATTCAGGACCGGGTGGCACTGATCACCGGGGGCGCCTCCGGCATCGGTAAGGCCACGGCACGGCTCTTCCTGGACGAAGGCGCAAAGGTCGTGATCGCAGATCTGAACCAGCAAGCCCTCGACCAGGCTGTCAAGGACCTGCGCGAGGTTGCCGAGCATGTCGTCGGCGTGCAGGGCGACGTCCGGTCGATGGCTGCAGCCGCGGCGATGGTCCGCACTGCTGTCGACCGCTTCGGCCGGCTGGACATCTTGTTCTGCAACGCCGGGATCACCAGTGTGATGCCCATCTCCGAACTGACCGAGGAGGAGTGGGACGCTGTGATCGACACCAACCTGAAGGGCATGTTCACACTCGTGAAGCACGCCGTTCCGCAGATGAAGGCGCAGGGCGGCGGCACGATCATCACCATGGGCTCGGAGATGGGGATCGTTGCGGTGCCCGAATCGCCCGCCTATAACGCCAGCAAGGGCGGGGTCATCATGCTCACCCGCTCCCTGGCCATCGACCTGATCCGTGACAACATCCGGGTCAACGCCCTGTGCCCGGGCATCACCCGCACGCCGCTGCTGCAGGCTGAGGTGGACAACAGCCTGGACCCGGAAAAGACGGCCGCAGAGCAAGCGGCCTGGGCGCCGATCATGCGTGTCGCCGATCCGGCCGAGATCGCCCGCGGCGCACTCTTCCTGGCGAGCGATGACAGCTCGTTCGCTGTGGGCAGCTGCCTGGTGCTGGATGGGGGCTACACGGCACGGTGATTGCGGCCAAGGCATCCCCCAGCGGCGGCGACGGAGGCGCGCTGAGTTCCGGGGTGCGCATTCAGGCCCGCCAGCTGTCCCCCGCTCCCCGGCTGAGCACCGCGTCCGGGCGCCAGGAGAACTTGCTCGCCCTGCTGCACGAACTGCGCCAGGCAGACGCCGTGACCCGGGCCGACCTGGCCCGGCTGACCGGCCTGGCGTTCCCGACGGTGCACCGGCTGCTGGCAGCCCTGCTGGACGGCCGCCTGGTCGTCGCTGAACCGGCGACTCGCGCAACCGGCGGCCTCGGCCGTCCCGCCACCCTGTACCGGTTCGACCGCTCGGTAGCATCGGTTGCCGCGGTGGACGTCGGCAACGAGACGACCCGGGTGGCGGTGGCGGCCTCCAACGGCACCATCATCGGGTCCGTGTCACGGCCAACGCCCGAGATAGCTGAGGACCTGGCGCCAGGCGTTGTCACCTTGCTGCAGTCGCTGATCGCGAGCCTGCAACGGGCGGCCGGGCCGCTGGCTGGCGTCGGGATCGGCATCTCAGCATCGGTCGATCCGGCCTCGGGCCGACTGGCCAGGCCGCCGATTCACCGTGGCTGGGACGGGCTGCCGCTGCGCTCGCTGCTCGAAGAAAGGCTCGGCTGCCCGGTTGTCATCGAGCAAGACGATCACCTGTCGGCGCTGGCTGAGCTGAGCGACCGCGGCACGGTGCCCGGCACATCGTCCCTGGTCGTGGTGAACTACGGCCGCGGGATCGGAGCAGGCGTAGTGATCGACGGCGCGCTCGTCCGCGGGGCGCGCGGCCGGGCAGGCCGGATCGCGCAGTGGCCAGCGAGCGACCAGCGTGGCAGCACGCTGGGAGACGAGCTGCTGCCGGATGCCCTGGCGGCTGCGTACCGGGCGCAGGGTGGCAGATCAGGCGAGGTGGTGGATGGGGCAACCCTGTGCGAGCAGGCGCGAGCCGGAGATCCGGTCGCGCGAGCCCTCGTCGACCGCGCGGCCCGCGGCATCGCCGACGTCTTTCTCCGCCTCGCTGTCATGTTTGACCCGGAGCACATGGTCATGGGCGGCGGTTTCGCCGCCAGCTTCGACTTGTTTGATCACGAGCTAATGCACGTCATGTCCGCCCTGCCAGATCCGCCCGCCTTGACGGCGAGCGTGATGGGGAGCGACGCCGTGCTCGTCGGCGGCCTGATCGCCGCCGATCCATTCGTGGAGAAATGGCTGGCCAACCGGGTGAGCGCGCTGTGACCGCCGTGCAGGCGCGACCGCCGAGGCGCGCATCATGACCGGGGCGCAGCCATACCCAGTGCTAGCGGAGGCGAGCGAAGGAGCATGCCCATGACCAGCTATCCGATGCTGATAGACGGAAAGGAAATGGCCGGGTCGGCAACCTTCACGGACCAGGACCCTTCGACGGGCCGGATACTGGCCGAGGTTGCGCGCGGACACCCCGGCGACATCGACGCCGCGGTCGGTGCCGCACGGAAGGCGCATGAGCGCTGGCGGCGTACCAAGCCGGCTGAGCGAGCCCGGATCCTGCGCCGGATCTCAGAGCTGATCACACGCGACCGCGAGCAGCTCGCGGACCTGGAAAGCCGCGACACCGGCAAGCCGCTGCGGCAGGCCAGGGCAGACGCTGACGTGGCGGCCCGCTACTTTGAGTTTTACGCCAGCGCTATCGAGGTCACTTACGGGGACACCATCCCGGTGGCACCCGACCTGTTCGTGTACACACTGCGGGAGCCGCATGGCGTCACCGCCCACATCATCCCGTGGAACTACCCGCTGCAGATCGGCGCCCGTACGGTCGCCCCGGCCCTCGCAGCGGGGAACTGCTGCGTGCTGAAACCCGCCGAGGAAGCCCCGCTGACCGCGATTCAGCTCGGCCGGCTGGCGCTGGAGGCCGGCCTGCCGCCCGGCGCGCTGAACATCGTTCCCGGTTTCGGCGAGGAAGCCGGGGCGGCGCTGGCGGCTCACCCAGGCATTGATCACCTGTCTTTCACCGGATCGGTCGAGGTGGGCAAGCTGGTCAGCAAGGCGGCCGCTGAGCACGTTATCCCGGTAACCCTAGAGCTGGGCGGCAAGTCCCCGAACGTCGTGTTCGCCGATGCCGACCTGGGCACCGCGCTGCCCGTCGTGGTGAACTCCATCATCCAGAACGCTGGCCAGACCTGCTCGGCTGGCTCCAGGCTCCTGGTCGAGTCCTCCGTGCACGACCGGGTCGTGGCGGAGCTCGTGGACCGGTTCCAGCAGGTCAGCCTCGGCCCCGGCCCTGCGGACCCGGACATGGGGCCGCTCATCTCGGCCAGCCAGCTACAGCGGGTATCGAGCTATGTGGATCTCGGCAAAGGCGAAGCGCGCGCGGTGACCGGCGGCGGCCCGCCCGGCGACAGCAGGCTGAAGGACGGATTCTTCTTCCTGCCTACGGTGTTCGACGACGTCCCGCCTGAGGCGGTCATCGCCCGTGAGGAGATTTTCGGCCCGGTCGTCGCCGTCACCGCCTTCGCCGATCTCGCCGAGGCGATCCGGCTGGCAAACAGCACAGACTTCGGGCTCGTGGCGGCCGTGTGGACCAGGGACGTCACGACCGCGCACGTCATGGCCAGCGAGATCCAGGCAGGCCAGGTGTTCGTGAACACCTATGGGGCATCCGGCGGGCCGGAGCTGCCATTTGGCGGGGTGAAGCGCTCCGGCCACGGCCGCGAGAAGGGACTCGAGGGCCTGCTGGAGTTCACCCGCATGAAGACCGTGGCGATGAAGCTCGACACGGCGACCTATCCCGGCGCAGCGTGATGAGCGGCCAGACCATCTCAGCCGCAGCCCGCACCGCGCTGCCGGCGGACATCCACGATCCGTGGCTTGACACGCCATGCCTGCTGATCGACCTGGAGGTCCTCGACGGCAACGTGGCACGGATGGCCGCGCTGGCGCACCGTGCGCGCGTGGAGCTGCGCCCACACGTCAAGACGCACAAGAGCCTGCGCATCGCCAGGACGCAGCTCGATGCGGGCGCCGCCGGGATATGCGTGGCCACGGTCGGCGAGGCCGAGGTCATGCGATCGGGCGGCATCGAGGACATCCTCGTCGCCTACAACATCATCGGCGAGGCCAAGCTCGCCCGCCTGCTCCCGCTGTGCGCCGACGGCGGCATCACGCTGACCGCCGACTGCGTCGAAGTCGCCGAGGGCTACTCAACGCTGGCGGCAGCGGCGGGCCGGACACTGCCGGTGTTGCTGGAGATCGATTCGGGCATGCGGCGAACCGGCGTGCATCCCGCTGAAGCCGGCAACGTCGCCAGCAAGATCGCCGCGCTGCAGGGCATCGAGCTGGTCGGCATCCTGACCCACGCCGGGCATGCGCACGACGTCACCGCCCAGCCGGACATCGAGGCCGTCGCCCGGCGCGAGGCACGGGCCATGCAGCAGGCCAGGGACGCGCTCGAGAGGCAACGGATCCCGGTGCGCGTGGTCAGCGCCGGCTCCACGATCACCGCTCCTTACCTCAGCGCCGACGACGGCGTCACCGAAATACGGCCAGGCACCTACGTTTTCAACGACCTGCGCACCCTGGAGATGTACGCCTGCACCCCCGATCAGATCGCGGGAACGGTCCTGGCTAGCGTGGTCAGCGTCAGCGAGGAACACGTCGTGCTGAACGCGGGCAGCAAGACCCTCACGATGACCGCCACGCCACAGCACGGACTCGGCAAGATCAGGAATCGCCCGGGCAGCAGTTTCGTCCGGCTGTCGGAAGAGCACGGCGTGGCGACGTTGGGCGAGGGCGACGAGCTCCGGGTCGGGGATCGCGTGCAGGTCCTGCCCATCCACATCTGCGTGTGCGTCGATCTGCAGCAGGAAGCGTACGGCGTCGCCCAGGGCAAGATCGCAGAGGTGATCCGGATCGACGCCGCACGGCGGAGCCGTTAATGCCGGTGCAGCGCGAAGTCATGGTGCTGTCCGGGACTGATCTGAGCCGGCTGCTGTCCCTGGCCGACGTCATCCCGGTCATCGAGGCCGCCTACCTCGCGGCTGCCCGCCAGCAGGCCGTCGTCTATCCGGTCATCCGCGAGCCGTTGCCGGCTTCGGGCGGGGTGTTCGGGATAAAGTCCGGCTACTGGCCCGACCACCACTCCCTCGGTCTCAAGGTGGCCGGTTACTGGCCACAGAACAAAGGCAAGGGCTTGGACAATCACCAGGCCATGATCGTGCTCGTCGATCCCATGACCGGCGTGCCCCGGGCGATCATCGACGGCAACTTCATCACCGCGATCAGGACATCGGCCGCCGGGGCTGTCGGTCTGCGCTATCTGGCACGTGACGACGCCCAGGCGGTATTGATCATCGGGACCGGTGTCCAGGCCGATGCCCAGGCGCGGGCGATTAACTGGTGGCGGCCGCAGATCGAGCTCACCGTATTCGAGCCGCTGGACTCCCCCGGCCAGCCGATGGCAAAGGCGTTCTGCGACCGGCTGACGGAACACGGCATCCCGGCGCGGCCCGCCAGATCGCTGGAAGACGCGGCCCGCGCCGCAGATGTCATCGTCACGACCACGCCAGCAACCCAGCCGGTGCTGAGCCGGGACTGGCTGAGCGCCGGCACCCACATCAACGCCATGGGCGCCGACACGGCAGGCAAGCAGGAGCACGAAACCGCCACGCTCCGCGACTCGCTCGTCGTTGTAGACGACTGGGTCCAGGCCAGCCAGCTCGGCGAATGCCAGCACGCTGTTAAGGCCGGGCTGTACAGCGACCAGGAGCATCCTCCGTCCATCGGCGAAGTGATCGCCGGGAAGGCGGCAGGCCGAACCGACCACGGACAGCTCACGCTGTTCGACGCGACCGGCCTCGCAGTGCAGGACCTCGCCGCCGCCGAGCTTGCCGTTCGCATCGCCGAGAGGCAGCAGGAAGCACGCACGATCATCCTCGATTAGCCGAGCTAGCCGAGCTAGCCGAGCTAGCCGAGTTAGGACGCGGGAAAGCCGGTGAGATCGAGCCGGGTTGGTCACGCGGCGATTCCGGCGCGATGGGTGAGGGCGTCGAAGCGGCCTGGCAGGCACGGCGGTGCGAAGGGCGGTGGAGGCTGGGTTCGGACGAACGCCTCGCAGCTACTGACAGTGATTACCGAACGACGAGCACCGGGCAGCTGGCGTGCTGAATCAACTTGTGGCTGACGCTGCCGAGCAGCAGGCCGCTGAAGTCGGAAAGGCCCCGCGTTCCGACCACGATCAGGTCGGCGTTGAATTCTTCCGCGGCGGCGAGTATTTCGGGGGCGACACGGCCTGACGGCGCGGTGACGACCTTCCCGGCTGCCTTGATGCCGTCTTTCTGCAAGCGGGCGGCGGCCTCCTCGGCGAGGCTGACAGCGTCCCGCGGCATTTCCAGATCGGTCGCCGGTGCTCCCTTGGAGGCCGCGATCCGCTCAAGCACGTGCAGCACGAGCACTTCGCTGCCGATGGCCTTCGCCAGTTCCGCGGTTACCTCGGTGGCCTTGCCGCTGTGAGCAGAGCCGTCGATGCCGAGCACGATGTGGTTGAACATGATGCTTTCTCCTGCCGTTGCTCCTGCATTGCTTAGTGTCCGCGGAATACCGCAGCGCGTTTCTGCACGAAGGCCTCGGCCGCCTCGGCCGCATCGCTGGTCGCGCAGCAGTACGCGTGCCGTTCCGCTTCGATGTCTAGCTGCTCCGGGAATGACAGCCGTTCGGCATCGTTGAGGTTCGCCTTGACCCGCTGCAGCGCAAGCGGCGCGAATCCCGCGATCCGGTCGCCGACCTTGCTCACATGAGGCAGCAGTTCCGCCGCGGGAAGTACCCCGCTGACCAGGCCTATCCGCAACGCCTCTGCCGCGTCGAACCGCTCGCTCAGCAGGTACAGCTCGCGGGCTTTGGCCGCGCCGATGATGCGCGGCAGCGTCCACGTTCCGCCGAAGTCCCCGGAAACGGCGGCGCCGAGGAAGGCCGTGCTGAACACCGCGTTCGCGGCGGCATAGCGGAGGTCACATGCGCACGCCCACGCCAGCCCGGCGCCTGCGCACGCCCCGTTGATCCCTGCGATGGTGATCTTGCTCATGCCATGCAGGAGTTCCGAGGTCCGCATGAACCGGCGGAGCCTGCCCGCTTGGCTGGTGAGCGGCGGCGGCCCGTTGATGCCTTCGAGCCCCTCAGCCAAATCCCCGCCCACGCAGAAAGCGCGGCCAGCCCCGGTCACGATCACGACCCGGACGGCGTCGTCGGCTGCCGCTGCCTCGAGGGCTGACAGGACGGCCTCGAGCATGTCCGCAGTCATCGCGTTGAGCCGTCCGGCCCGGTTCAGCGTGAGCGTCGCCACTGCGCCGTCCCGCTGGTACTGGACGAGATCACTGGTCACTTGCCGTCCTCACCATGTGCACCAGGCTGCTAGCGTCCCAGCAGCCTGGTCGCGTTTTCGCCGAGGAGCGCATCGAGGACCGCGGGCCGCAGGCCGCCGTTGCGCCATTCGGCGAGCGCCCGGTCCATGGGGAAGACAGGCCAGTCGGTGCCGTGCAGTACCTGGCGGGAAAGCAGGCTGTTCATGAACCGGAACATCACTTCCCACCCGGTGTTGTGCTCGCAGACATATTTGGGCGCGAGGCCGCCAAATTCGGCGTAGACGTTCGGGTGCTTGCGCATCACGGCCACCATTTCCGGCACCCACGGCCAGCCTGCATGGCAGGCGATCAGGGTGAGATCAGGGAGATCGCAGGCGACCTGGTCGAGCTGGATGGGCTGGTCGTTGCGGATCGGGAAGGTGACGGTGTAGTTGATGCCGGTGTGCAGGGCCACCGGCAGGCCCAGCTCGCAGGCCTTGGCATAGACCGGGTACAGCAGGCGGTCATCAATGGCGATGCCGAAGAAGGAAGGCTGCAGGCTCAGCCCGTTCAACCCGAGATCGTGGACGCGCTGCACCTGAACGAGAGCCCTCGGGATCTTCAGATGATCCATGGAGATGGTCCCGTAGCCGGAAAACCGCCCCGGATGCTCCGAAACGACCTTGGCCACGGCGTCGTTGAGTGCATCAGCCTCGTCGCCGTATTCGTATTCGGCGTGCACAACCGCGCGGCTGACTCCGGCGCCGTCCATGTCGCCGATGAGCTGCTCAAGGGTCCGGTGCCGATTAGCCGACAGGTCGAGGACCCGGTCGTACTGGGTCAGGTAGTCAGCTGGCAGGTCCTCTGATGGCCGCAGTTCCAGCGGTAGCCGGACCCGGAAGTCGATCACTTCTGACATGGCATCCCTCCTTGGCAGCTGGCTGCCCCGCCGGGCTGTCACCAGCCGAGTTGTTCCTCGCGATCCCAGACAAGCGTCCGGTCGTCCGCCGAACGATCGAGCTGTTCCTTTTTGACCCGCATCGACGGCGTGCGGTCGAAGTCCTCGGTGCGGTACTGGATGAAGCGGGGCACCTTGTACCGGGCCAGGCGCTCGGCACAGAAGACGATAAGCTCCGCGGGGGGACATGATCCCACTGTCTCCACGCTGATCAGCAGCACGTGAACCTTGACTTCCTCGCCTCGCAGCCCGTCCGGCGCCGGAACAGCGGCCGCTTCCAGTACCTTCGGGTGGGAGCGAAGAACGTTCTCGACTTCGGCCGCGGCGATGTTCTCCCCCGCCCGCCGGATGATGTCCTTGATCCGCCCCTGGAAGTACAGGAACCCGTGGCTATCGCGGCGGCCCAGATCCCCGGTATGCAGCCACCCGCCCCTGAAGGTCTCGGCGGTCGCTTTGGGGCGGTTAAGGTATCCGCGCATCAGCCCTGGTGCACGCACCACGATCTCGCCGGATTCGCCATCGTCGGTGTCTTCGCCGTCGGGCCTGACAACCCGGACCTCAGCGCTCGGGCAGGGCAGGCCGATGGAGCCGGATCCGGTCATCTCGTCGGCATACTGGGTGGGCATGCTCACGATCACACCGGTCTCGGTCAGGCCATACGCCTCGACCCAGGGCACGCCCCACCGCTTGACCAGCTCAGCGTGAACCTGCGCCGGTATGCCGACGTGGATCGCCAGGCGGGCATGGTGATCGCGGTCGCGCTCATCCGGCGGCGCCTTGAGCAGCAGGCTCGCCGTCGCAGCGATGCCGAACAGCACGGTGACGTGGTTGTCGCGCACAACCTGCCAGTAACGGGACACGCTGAACCGGCGCATGACGACCAGCGAGGTGCCGGCGATCAGGGACAGCAGCAGCTGCCAGGGCGGATCGTTATAGAAGAACTGCAGGCAGCACAGCAGCCGGTCGGCACTGGTGAAGTCATACATCTCGGCGATTAGCTCAGCGAACCTCAGCCAGTACTCGTGGTCGACCATGCAGCCCTTGGGCGGGCCGGTCGTGCCCGATGTGTAATACACGTTGGTGATGTCGGCGGCCGCCTCCGTGGGGCGGTCACCCGGCGGCTGGCCGCGGAAGGGGACGAGCCCGCCGGGCTCAGGGTCCGCGGCGATGACCAGGTACTCCAGATCCGGGCAGCTTTGGCGCAGCCCGGTGAAGAGCGTCTCATGTTCCGGGTCGGTGATCACGACGCGCGCCGCGGAATCGCGCAGAATGTGCCCTGCGTCGTAGCTGCGCAGGCTCGGGTTCAGCGGGACGAGCACACCGCGGGCGGCGACCACTGCCAGCCATGCGATCATGAATTCAGCCCGGTTGGGCATCATGATCGCCACCCGCTCGCCCGGCTTGATCCGCTCGTGCAGGTAACCGGCGAACGACTCGGCCGCTGACCAGAGCACGGCCCGGCTGACGACCACACCGTCCTCGAAGATCAGCGCTGGCTTGCCCGGCTCGGCAGCGCAGGCAGCCTTGACGGTTTGGAGGAGATCCCCGTAACCACCGCTCGGCTCGGTCATTCGTACCACTCCTGCGGGGCGAGCTTGATCGCCTCCTCCCAGTGCAGGTCATGGGTGACGATGAGCTGAGCATCATAACGCCGCTGGTATTCCTCGATCCGCTCCCAGCTCTCGACCACCGCATCCGGGCTCCAGAGCAGGCCGGGCAGGCAGCGGTGCTGCATCTTCTCCTTGTCGTAGACCGCGTCCCCCGCCAGGATGTAGGCCTGGCTCTCCAGCCGGACCAGCAGCGACTGATGGCCAGGCGTGTGGCCAGGCGTGGGGAAGATCACGAGCCTGCCGTCGTTGAAGATGTCGTACTCGCCCTGCAGCTGCTTCCAGTTCCGCACTGAATCGAAGTCCTGGCGGACGAAAACATCCCGCTGGTAAACCGGCGGCCAGTATGCGAAGGGCAGTTCTTCCTTCTGGACGTATACGGCTGCGCCGGTGAGGAACTCCAGGCCGCCGCAATGGTCATAGTGCAGGTGCGACTGCACCACGTGCCCGATGTCACCCGCGTCGACGCCCAGCGTGTCCAGGCGGCTCACAACGTCGTCGCCGGGCGCCATGACGATGTCGTAGAGATCGGCAGCCTCCCCGAGGCGGCCGCGAGGATCGCTGATCAGCCCTGGGTGAGCTCCGCTGTCGAACAGCACGTCCCCATCGGGATGGCGGATCAGGTAGAAAAAATACGGTGGGTGTATCGTCGCGCCGCAGTCGGGGTCAAACGGGTCGAATACCGAGCGGAGGGTCTTCTCGCCCCCGCAGTGGAAGGCATACATCTTCATCGCTGATCTCCGATCTCTGACCTGCCCGCCGGCCTGCTCCGGCCATCACACGTCGGCCCGCCCAGCCAGCTACCTGATGCCCGTGGTCTCGCTGTAGTCAGGCCGCCGTTTTTCCCTGAAGGCGCTCAAGCCTTCTGCCTGCTCCGGCGTTGCGTCAATCCGGTCGTAGTACTCGCGCATCAGCCGGAAGTGCTCCTCGGGCGAGGCCGACAGTCCGTGCTGAACCAGTTCCTTGGTCATCCTGACGGCCATGGGCCCGTTGTCCCGGATCCGGCTCGCCAGCCTCCTGGCTTCGGTCATCAGCTCAGCGGCCGGAACCACGCGGCTGATGAGCCCTATCCGCAGCGCGGTGTCCGCGTCGATGAACTCGCCCGTGAGCAGCATCTCCATCGCGTACGACAGCGAGATGATGCGGGGGAGCTGGTAAGCGCCATAGCCGTGCAGCAGGTTCCACTTCACCTCGGGAGTGCCGAAGACCGCGTTGGGTGAGGCGATCCGGATATCGCAGACCAGCGCGAGCTCGAGCCCGCCGGCCAGCGCGTAGCCGTTGACCGCGGCAATCAGCGGCTTGGAGGTCGTCGCCCCGAAATCCCAGCGGTCAGGCCGCCACGGGGCCCACTCCACGGGCCCGCCTGGGCCGGTGTGCATCAGCTTCAGATCCGCGCCCGCGGTGAACGCCCGGTCTCCCGCGCCGGTGATGATGCCGACGCGGGTGCCGGGGTCGCGTTCAATCTCCTGGAAGGCGCCGGTGATCTCCGCATAGGCTTGCGGGTCGAGGGCGTTCATGACCTCGGGCCGGTTCAGCGTGATCGTCGTGATCCCGTCCTCGCGGTCGATGATGATGGCCATCTAGTCCGCTCCTTCCCCGCTGAGACCGCCGAGCCGTTCATCGGCATGGCGCGCTGAGCCGGCCAGCGCGGCCTCCTCCGTGACCTCTACGTCGGCGAGCACCTCGCCGGCCCGTTGCATGGCCGTGGGCCGGCGGGCTTCAAGCCAGAACGCAATCGCGATGGCGACGGCGATGACGCCGATCGTTGCATAGATGAACCACCGCAGCGGCGCGGGCGGGTATGGATGCACGTTGCCGTACAGCACCCAGATCATCGCGACGATCGAGATCACCGGCAGCGTGACATGGCGGATCCAGCTGAACTCCGACCGGTAGTCGCGCCAGACGAAACGGATCAGCCCGCCGCTGATCAATAGGTAGGCGGCGATGAAGAACAGCGTCGCGAAGTAGGAAACCCAGGACGCGAACGCCAGCGGCGTGTACGCCTCGCCGAATGCCAGCGAGGCCACCAGAGCCAGCCCCCCTGCGAACAGGCAGGCTATATGCGGCGCCCGCCAGCGGTTCACCCTTGCCAGCGCCTTGGGGAGCAGCTGGTCTCGTCCCATCTTCCAGAAGATGCGGCTGACCGCGATCACGGTCACGATATTGAGCGCGGTGAAGCTCGAGATTACACAAAGGTTGACGAAAACGCTTAGCACGCCGTTGCCGTAGTGGTCGGCGAGCGTGGTGAAGGGCGCCGGAGCCGCCACCAGGGCGTTGACGTGCCGGGTGGAGATCCCGTAGCCGATCGTCACCGCGTAGGAAACCAGCACGTAGAAGATGCCGACGACCACCGTCGTCAGCATCACCGCCCGTGGGATGGTCTGGCGTGGCCGCTTCGCCTCGTCGCCGAGCGTGGTCGCGGACTCGAACCCGACGAACGCGAAGATCGTGTAAACGACGGCCGTGAGCAGGCCGCCGGTGCCCTTGAGGCTGTGGGTGGGGTTGAACGCCTGCAGCGTGTTACCGCTCGCACCGCCCTTCGCGATGATGATGATCGAGAAGACGGTGAGCACCGTCATCTCGAAAGCGAGCCCGATCAGCCCGGTCCGCAGCGATGGCCTGACACCAAGAACGGTAAGAGTGGTGCTCAGCACGATGAGCGCGACAGAAAAGATGACCCAGGAAACGTGAATGCCGGACGCCGCAAACAGTGAGGACACGAAGTTCCCGAAGAAGTCAAGCTGGAACGGGAACAGGAGCATGTAAGCACCGAACAGCGTCACTCCTGTCACAAAGCCGGTCTTCGCGCCGAAAGTCCTGGTGAGATAGGTATAGAACGACCCTGCGCTGGGCAGCCGTTTGGCGTACTCGCCGATGACCAGCGCCACGGCGACGCACACGATAAGCCCGATGAGAAAGGCGAGCGGTGTGGCCGCCCCTGAGTAGCCGGCAATGAACGCCAGGCCCGCGACCGAGCCAGCCGCAGGGCCGATCAGCGCCGCCGACTGAGCGGTGACTGCCGGCAGGCCGATGGCCCGCTGCTCGAGTTCGATCCCATGTCCCGGCTTTGCCGGATCGGCTGCTGAGACTGGATTCGGTGGTGGAGGCTGCGACGGCATCGGTCCCTCCCGAGCTGCACCAGAGGCCAGTAACGCCGCATGTTACTGATCGATCGATCACCTGGCAATGGCACGCTCTGGCGAAATTCCCAGGTGCCGTGAACGGCTCGTCGCTGCCGGGGCCTAGTCGCTGTAGCCGATCTCCTGCAGGGCTCGCCGAGCGATCTTGAGCACTTGCTCCGCCGACGTGCACCCCAGGTTGCTCAGCCGGATGGGCTGGCCGTCCTTGCGTGCGTCGACCATCGCGAGAGCAAGGTCAGCAAACAGGTCCGCGACCTCACCGGGTCCCATGCGCCCGGCGGCTGAATACCAGCGGTCAACGCCGTTGCACATCTCCAGCAGCGCCAGCCTGGTGATCTTGGCGTCTGCCACGTGGAAGACGCCGCTGGCCAGGCCATGGTCGAGCGTTTGCGCCCAGAGCTGCTCATAGCTGTCGCGCAGCTTCATGATGCGGGCCCGCGGCTGCCCGGAGAGGGCGCGCAGCTCATCGTCGGTCACCATGGACCGGAGCGGGTCGAGCGCATGGTAGCCCACGTGCGCGCGTACCAGGGTGGCGAGCTGGGCCGCGGGCTCATCGGCGGTTGCCACGCTTTCCTCCGCGGTGCGAATGAGCTGAGTCATGCTCGATGCCATGATCTCGATGAGCAGCTCATCCTTGCTGCCCATGTAGTGGTACAGCGCGGCCGTGGTCACGCCGACCCGGTCGGCGATCTCCCTGATCCCCGTAGCGAAGAAACCCTTAGCCGCGAACAACTGCAGCGCGGCATCCTGCACCCGCCGCCGGGTGGACTGTCCGGACGACGCTCGGCCGCTGGCGGCACTCGCTGCGTTCTGGCTGCTCGGCACGACATCCCCACTTTCCGGAACCAGGAGGCTCAACGGGGGTCGGCCGTCGCCAACCGTGGCTCAGTCTCCATCTGGCAGTACCTGCCAGTCGATCGATAAGAGACTCTACCCGCGGGATCCCGGATCGCAGCAGGCCAGGCAGCGACCACTCCGCGTCTCCGCTCAGGCGGCCCCAAGACTGGAAGCGGCTGCTGGGAAAACCCGGCCGGGGTTATGACCTGGAGCAGCTGTCTGTCGGATACTCGGTCATGCCTGTCAACTGAAGCACTGGTGTCTGGCGCGGCTCATATGCCTGCTCATTGGCGGTAGCGAGAACGGGGCCCTGGCGGAATGTCTGCTTAGCACGTTACGCCTGCAGCAGTCAGTCTGCAGCCGCCGGGGAGACCGGGCAGACAAGGTCGAAGCGTAATTCACTCTTTCTCACTGCTGATCTTGGTTCTGGAAATTGACCACCAGATCGTCGTCCCACCGACGGTGACCTGCGACGACACCCACCCTGCCATTCGACTTGCATCGTTCGGAGAATGCCGAATAGAGGGCGTTGCCCGGACACCTGCTTACTCATCACTGCATAATAAGCCGGCCGGCTGCCTGGTATCGGAGGGGCGGGGTCTTGACCGCATTGATGACTGCCACGGCGTCCGCGCGGATGGGCGAACTGATCTGCGCACGGATCGGTGCGCCCAGGCTCGGGAGATCTCGACTGAGCGGGCTGCGGTCTGAGCTTTGACGTGCGGGCCGTAGAAGCGCTGGAAGCATTCATCGACGGGCCGAGGAGCTCGTTAATTTATCGGTAACGTCCCCTGAAATGGCGCAAGCAAGTTTGGTACCCAAACCGTGGCCGTCGTGGCCTGCTGCGCGCTGGTCAGTATTTCCAGGTACCGGAACTGCCCGTTCATTTTGTAGCATGTCGTCAGCGCCGCATGTCCCGTCATTGCCGACTTCGGAGACGGCGTGCAGCAGATCCTCGCCCTCTCCCGTTGCGCTGTCATCGTGCGGCACCGGTTCGAGATCAACTTGGACGACGCTTCGATGGAGCACGGCAGCCAGATTGAGCTGCGCGAGCTGGTGCCGCAGCCGCGTCGCGGCAGCGAGTCGGCGGCGCAGCTTATTACGGCCGGCCGCCCGCTGTTCCGGGCTGACCTGTCCGACCGCCTGAGCGACGAGCCCGGCAGCTATGGCGTGGCTCACTTCCACCCGGAATTCTCCAACAACGAGCCGTGCCCCAGGGTCTGGGACGCTGCGCTGACCGCCAGCCCTTGGGACTGGCTGCGTGATCAGGTGGCCAGCGTAGGGGCGGTCTCCGGCCGTCCCGCCTGGCCGCTCGATCCTGCGGACGCCCACGAGCTCAGCGGCCTGGCGGAAACGGTCGTCACTATGGCCAGGCAGTTCGCGCCGGAGCGTTGCCGTTCCGCGGCCGAGTGCTACCAGCTCACGCGCGATGCGCGGGAATCAGTTCAGCTTATGATCGAGTACCTGCGTCGGCCTGACTTGCTGGACACACAGTGGGTGTCGCCCTGGCGGGAGGTGGCCTGAGGGCGGCGGCCAGGGCCGGCTATCCGTTGAACCGGCTCAGCAGCTGGGCCCGACAGCACCCATCAGTCATCGATGGTCTGCTCCCGCTCGGCATGGTTAATGTGCGCTTCCATGGCGGCCCGTGCCTGCGCCGGGTCACCGGCCACGATCGCGTCCGAGATCCTCTGGTGCTGCCGGGCGCTCTCCAGCCGCTCGGCGGGCCCGAGCCGGACCGCCGTCCAGCTCGACGCCACGTAGACGTGTACCTGCCGGATGATCTGCCGCAGCGCCTGGTTGCCGGCTGTCTGCGCCAGCAAGTCGTGGAAGTCGCGATCGGTCTCGAGGAATTGGCTGAGCGGCGTCTGCTCGCTCTCCGCCTCGGCGACGAGCGTACCGACCTTGTCGGCGATCGCCTTCCGCTGAGCTGTGGTGGCCGTCGACGCCGCCATCTCGGCCGCGGCGCACTCAAGGATCCGCCGCACCTCGTAGAGGTCGCGCCGCAGCAGCTCGCCGCGCCCGACGGCTTCGAGCGCGCCCATCACGAGCGAGGACAACACGTCCCAGTCGTTCTCCTCGCGCACCACCGTGCCCTTGCCGTGCAGCACGCTGACCACGCCCACCGAGGCCAGGAGCTGAAGCGCCTCGCGGACGGCAAGCCGGCTGACCCCGTACAGGTCGGCCAGCTCGGCTTCCGGGGGGAGGAACGAGCCCGGGGCGACCGTTCCACTCGCCACCTGGTGCAGGATGAGTGACGCCACCTGCTCGCCGAGCCGTGCGCTGCCAAGGCCAGGCCCGGTCGGCCGGAGGTGGGTACCCGGACCGGTGAGCGCCTGGCTTGGGACCCGGGTCACCGTCCGGCTGGGTCCGGGCAACTTACGCGATGGCATGGCTGACCTTCCTGACCTGATAGGACAGCGCGCGGCGGCACGGCGCAGCGGCGCTCTGGCTTCTGCCCTGGGCCCGGCACCAGCACAGCGGGCGGCGACGGGGCCCCGAACAGAGATTACGACGGACCACCGCGTGGCCGGCCAATTCTGCAGCACCCACCTTCCTGAGCCGACCCGCCGGCCTCGCATCCCAGCGGTCAGACCGTCCGGCCCGCCGCGTGGAAACAGGCTGCCGGGCCGAACAAGTCGGCCGCGTCCACAGTCTGATCCCGGCCGACCACCGTGCGGTCGCTCCTCATAGATGTCTGACATCATATCACTTGACATCAGACCTCAGCATGTTAGCGTGAGCATCCTCTCAATAAATGCCCGGTGTCGCCGGTGACAAGGTTTGGCTAACTCGAGTCGCCGGTCAGACGGGGAGGGACGCGCTGATGGCCTCCGAGACTTACAAAGACCAGGTTCTGCCTAAAGCTGGCGTTGACTACGGCGAGTTGCGGCGAAACGCAATGGGCCTGCCGAGCGCCTTCGCCATGTCGGTCGCTTTCATCTCTCCCACGATCGGCATCGTCTTCATCTCCGCGCTGCTCGCCTCGGTGGCTGGGGCCGCGGCGCCGCTCGCCTTCATTGTGGGCTCGCTGGCCATGGCGTGCACGGCGTATTCGCTAGCCCAGTTCGCCGGGCGCATACCGTCGGCCGGAGTGCTCTACAGCTGTGTCGCCAAGACGTTCGGCGTGAGTACCGGATTCGTCATGGGCGCAGTGCTCATGGTGGCTTACTTGGTAGTCAGCCCGCTGAACACCGACCTGTTCGGCGGTTTCATCAGCCCGATCATCAAGGGCTGGACCGGGGTCAGCATCCCGTGGTGGGTGCTGCTCATTTTCATCAACCTCGTGGCCGCCGTGCTGGCCTGGTACTCGGTGCACCGCTCCATGCAGTTCGACCTGGCCCTGCTCACCGGCGAGATCCTGATCGTCGGCACCCTGCTGATCGTCGCGCTGGCTCACGCGGGCGCCTCGGGCCAGCTGCCCCGCGCCTTCACGCCGTCGGCCTCTCCCACCGGGTGGCATGGCATCAGCCTGGCCTTTGTCTTCACGGTCTTCGCGTTCTTCGGGTGGGAGTCGTCGACGACGATCGCCGAGGAGCTGCACCTGCCGCGCCGGGCCGTGCCCATCGCGCTGATCGGCTCGGTTCTTCTCGCCGGAGCCTGGTTCGTGTTCGGCACCTACTCGGTGACCGTAGGTTACGGGCACACGCACATTGCTGCGCTGGCTGGTGCCACAAATCCGGTGAATACCCTCGCGCAGCGGCTCATTGGCGGCTGGTACGTTACGCTCACCGACCTGGCCGCGATCTCGGCCCTGACCGGCGTGATCATCGCCATTCACAACGCGAACTTCAGGCTGCTCTACTCGCTGGGCCGCGAACGGGTGCTGCCAAACCTGCTCGCCAAAACGCACCGCAAGTACCAGACGCCGCACCTGGCGATCATCGCCTTCACAATCTTCGGGATTGTTTCAGGCTTGTTCTTCGGCCTGCTCTGGGGCCCGGTGCCGGCCTTCGGCTATCTCGGCTACTTCACCGGGCTGTTCATCGCTGTCGTCTACTTCATGGCCGACGTCGGCATCATCTTCTACATGTGGCGCAAGGCCCGCAGCGAGTTTTCCTGGCTCAAGCATGGCCTGATCCCCGCGATAGGCGGAGTGGTGATGGTCTTCGCCTTCTACAAGACGGTCGTCCCGCTGCCCACCGGGGTGACAAGACCCATGCCGTTCATCTTCGTGGGCATCGTGGTGCTGTCGGCGCTGGCCGCCATCATCATCAAGCGCCGGAACGCCAGCACCCTCAGCCTGCTCGGCCAGGTCGTCTTCGTGGAGTCCGAGAAGGCTCTGCCGGAGGCGCTCGTGCACGAGGCGAGCGGCGATGACCCGATCACCGGCTAACACTGGTCCGAGCCGATCATTGCCGCCGGGGAACAGGTCACAGCATGCCTAAGCTGCAAGGGCGGGTCGGCCTGCTGACCGGCAGCGCCACCGGGATCGGGCGCGCCGGAGCGCTGCTGTTTGCCAGCGAAGGGGCCGCCCTCGCCACGCTGGATAACAACCAGGCCGAAGGCGAGCGCACAGTCACGACGATCCGGCAGGCCGGCGGTCGCGCCACCTTCATAAACGGCGATGTCTCGAATCCCGGCGACGTGCAGCGCGCGGTCGCTGCCGCCGTGGCCGAATACGGCAAGCTCGACCTGGTCTGGAGCAATGCCGGGATAGGCGTGTTCAAGACGGTGCCGGACACAGACGTCGACGAGTGGGATCGCATCGTCGGCGTCAACCTCAAGGGTGCCTATCTGGTAGGCAAGTACGCGATTCCGGAGATCATCAAGGCCGGGGGCGGAACAGTCGTCATCACCGGCTCGGTGAACTCATTCGTCGCCGACCGGCAGTGGGCCGCGTACTGCGCGACCAAGGGAGGCGTGCTGATGCTGGCCAAGGCCATGGCCCTGGATCACGCACCGGACGGGGTCCGCGTCAACTGCGTGTGCCCGGGATCGGTGGACACCGCGCTGCAGGAACGCTGGCTCCGGGCCCGCTCCAGCCTCCCCTACGAGGATGCCGTCGCCGCCGACCAGGCGGCCCACCCGCTCGGGCGCTACGCCGAACCCGAAGAGGTAGCCCGGGCCGCGCTGTTCCTCTCCTGCGACGACTCGCGCTTCACCACCGGTTCGGCTGTGATGGTGGACGGGGGCCTCACGGCCCAGTAGCCGGGCGGGCGCGGCTCGCGGGTGCAGGAGAAAAGGAGGCACGTGGCTGACATAGCGAGGATCGAGGTCATTGCGGCGGGGCCGGACGTCCCCAGAACCACCTGGGCGAGCATGCCGCCGCAGTTCATGGCGCTCAGCCTGGTGCGGATCTGGGACACTGACGGCGCTGAGGGCATCGGGGCCTGCGAGAACTATGCGGTCGGCGGCTTTGACCTGTCCGCTTACGAGGCGATGCGCGCGCTAGCCCCGAGGATCGTCGGCAAGGAGGCACTGGATCGCGAGGCCCGCTGGCTTGATCTTCAGACGCTTGTGCTGCCTGCCACTCCCGGGGCGGTGGCGGCGATCGACATCGCCCTGTGGGACCTAGCCGCCAAGCGGGCGGGCCTGCCGGTGTACCGGTTGCTCGGCGGGGCCAAGCGAAGGCTGCCCGCCTACGCATCGACCCCCGAGCTAGCCGACGTTCCCGCCTACCTGAAGCACGTCAGCGACCTGGCCGAGCTGGGCTACCGGGCCATCAAGTTCCACGCCTGGAACGTGCCGGACCGGGACCTGGAGATGCTGCGCGCCGTGCACCGGGAGTACGGCGACGCCGGGCTGACGTTCATGCACGACGCCGAGAACCGCTACGACCGCATCTCCGGCCTGCGCGTGGCCCGGGAACTGGAAGCCATGGACTTCCGCTGGTTCGAAGCCCCGTACGTCGACTACGACCTGGCCGCCTACGCCGAGCTGCGCCGCCGGGTGCACGTGCCGATCCTGCCCCACGGGCTGTGGCTGTCGGATTTGCGGGAGTACCGGCACGCCCTGGCACTAGAGCCGTGGGACGCGGTGCGCTTCGACGTCACCTGCGTCGGCGGCTTCACCCCCGCCAGGAAGATCACCGCGCTCGCCGAGGCCTTCGGGCTCCCGGTCGAACCGCAGAGCTGGGGCTACAGCCTGATCCAGTTGCCGAACCTGCATCTGGGCCTGGCGTTCACCGGGTCCGGGTACTTCGAGTCACCCGTTCCCTACAAGCCGTACGAATTCGGCGTGCACAACCCGATCCGGCCGGACGCTTCCGGCGTGGTAACCGCGCCCCAGGAGCCGGGGCTGGGGGCCAGCATCAACTGGGAGCAGATCGCCGGAGCCGAGCTGAAACGAGATGCCTGTGTCGCCTGAGCCTGCCGACCGCGAGTCCTCGGTCCTGCACCGGGATCTGACCAAGAGCTACCGGCAGTTCGTCGGCGGCGATGGCGTCTACCTCGTCGATGCACATGGCCGACGGTACCTGGACGCGGTCGGCGGGGTGGCGGTCAACATCGTAGGCCACGGCGAGCGGAAGATCACCGACGTGCTGGCCGCGCACGGCGCCGAGGTGAACTACGTCTATGGCGCGGCGTTCACCTCGCCCTGGCAGGAAGAGCTGGCCCGCGACCTCGCCAGCGTGACCAGGCTGACCGCTCCGAGGGTGTTCTTCTGCTCCGGCGGGTCCGAGGCGAACGAGACCGCCATAAAACTGGCCCGGCAGTATCACGTCGAGCGCGGTGAGCCACGACGCTGGAAGATCATCTCCCGCTGGCAGGGGTACCACGGGAACACCCTCGGCATGCTGTCGGTCTCCGGGCGGCCTAGCTGGCGATCGATCCACGACCCGTACCTGTTCCCCGTGCCGCACATCGACCCGCCATACTGCTATCGATGCCCGTACGGGCTCACGCACCCCTCGTGCGGCATCAGGTGCGCGGAGGACCTGGAGCGGACCATCAGGCTCGAGGGAGCCGAGACGATCGCCGCGTTCATCGCCGAGCCGGTGATCGGCACCAGCGTCACCGGGGTCGTGCCGGTCCCGGGGTACTACGCCCGGATCCGCCAGATCTGCGATGAGCACGGCATCCTGTTCATCGCTGATGAGGTGCTCTGCGGATACGGACGCACGGGCCGCGCGTGCGCCATCGATCACTGGGGCGTTGTTCCGGACATCATCACCATGGGCAAGGCCCTGGGCTCGGGTTACGCCGCCCTGGCCGCGTGCGTCGCCGATGAGCACGTCGTCGAGGTGCTGCGCCGCGGCTCCGGCCAGTTCGTGCACGGCTTTACCTACAGCGGCCTGCCGCTGTCCTGCTTCATCGGCATCCAGGTCTTCAACATGATCCAGGATCTCGGCCTGTTCGACCGGGCCGCGGAGCAGGGCAAGTACCTCTTCGACCAGCTTGCCCAGCTTTCGCGGCACCAGATCGTGGGCGACATCCGCGGGCTCGGTCTGCTGGCAGGCGTCGAGTTCGTGGCCGACCGCGAGACCCACGCGCCGTTCGCGCCCGAGCTGAACTTGACAGAGCGCATCGTCGCCTGCGCGGAGGAGCGCGGGCTGCTGCTGCGGCAGGGGGTGGCTGGCGCGAACTACGGCCGCGGCGGCGATCACATCCAGGTCACGCCGCCGTACATCATCAGCCGGGGCGAGATTGACGAACTCGTCGGCGTTCTGGACGGCGTTCTGCATGACGTGAGCGCCGAGCTTCCGTGACGCGCGGTCCCCGCCTGCTCCTGGGCGCCACGACCTGACCGGGGCCACCGGCCTGGCCTCGGCCCTGGCCCGGAACGGGCTGCAGGTGGCGTTCAGCGCCGGCTTGCCGCAGGCGCCCCCCGGCCCGTGGCCATTAGGTGCGGCGTGAGTGCCCGGGACCGGGAACCCACGCCGCGCCGTGCCTGCGGTCAGCTAATACGCCGACCTTGGCGGCTAATTAATTCCTGCTAATTCCATTGCTGGTAGGCGTCGCTCTGATTGCAGTCCCACTGGAAGATCGGCGCGCCGTCACCCTTGTCCGTGCCGTCTGCGTCCAAGCAGGTGGAGCCAGTCCCTTGACTATGCAGGCCCGCTTCAGCGTTGTCGCTGTTAATGTTATTGCTGCCCCAGAACCACCATTGCTGGTAAGAGTCGCTCTGGTTGCAGCCCCACTGGAAGATCTTGCCGCCATTACCGACATCGGAGGCGTCAGCGTCCAGACAGTAAGCCTCACCGTCGTTATCGAGAATACCGACGTTCTCGAAAATGGGCTGGCTTCCCGCGGATCCCACAATGAACCACTGCTGATAACTGTCACTGGAATTGCAGTCCCACTGGAAGATCTTGCCGCCGTTGCCGACGTCCGTGGAGTCAGCGTCCAGACAGGTACCGTCGCCCTGACTCTGGAGAGTGATGGTCGCGCTGAATAGGCCCTGCTCAGCGACCCCCAGGTTTACCTGGTAGCCATCGCCCGCCCAAGGAGCCCAGTCGGACCCGTTGTCGGAGACGATCTTCGCATCGTCTGCGTTACACTGGTCCTCCTCGAGGCACGCCGTGGTTACCGGAGGGTGGTCGGCAGCTATGATCTGCCATATCCCGGTAGCACCGTCGGCGTTCGGGGCGGCATCCTCGCAGTTGGACTCGGCCAAGGCGACCGCAATGGCGACCACGATTTGCGGATACTCGCCGTCGGGAGTGTCGTAGTAATTATTGAAGGAGAAGCCTGCTTTCGCTGCGAGCGGCGCGCACTCCTGCGCCTGCGCGACGGTCCCAATCCCTCCATCCGGCTTGGCCTTGCCCACAGGTATCGGGGGACCCAGTTTCGGTCCGCCCGCCAGCATGTGGGCGGTCACCATCGTCCTGGTAATTGCGGTGGCATGCGTGCTTGCCACCGCCGTGGATGCCGAGCATATCACCATTAAGGTAGCCACGGCCGATATTACGGCCAGCGCACCAGGACCGAATCTTATACGCTTCATTTATACCCCTTCTTGCTTTGCCATTTGTTAGCGACGTCGTTATTTGGTGATGAAGCGGCAGCGCTCCGTGAGCACGGCTCGGCTTATACATGGTGATCGGATTGCGACCATTCCCGGCGCCATTCGCGTCGTTGAGGCACAGCGGCCGGCTGCGGAAGATCTGCTGGCTCGTGCCACGCGGCGCCATGCGTCCCCTCCGGTTCTCCACACGTGCGGCCTCCTACCGGCAGTCCGAACGGTGGGGGTAAAAGGAACAGGACCAGATGGCGCATTTTTAAGGTCTGCGCCCGCGATACCCGCGTATGTGTTCGGTGGCGGCCGGTGGCGGTTCGCCAGCCATAATGTCCCTCCTTTTAACCGACCGTTACTTGTTCCCATGCCTCGCAGTCGTCATTGGCGAGCTTTTCCTGATCGTAGGGCAAGACTGCGACCATGCACTGTGGCGCGTTCCAGTAATTGGATGCGGCGACGTTGATCAACTCTCCGCTGTCTGTCCATATCCAGCAGTAAGGTGTGCTACCGTCCCACTGGACTTGGTTTCCATATTCTCCGACCGCGCCCGACACGTCGAGCTGGAAGAAAGCATAGACTCCAGTAGTTTCGTATTTTCCTGCCCAGCTTCCGGTCGTAGGACAGACGGAGCTTTCATCGTCTAGCGGGCCGAGATAACCGACATCCCATTGCTGGTTAGGATCGCCGCTAATATCACGTGGCCATAGGTCGATCGGCGTTCCGTTTGTTCGCAGGCAGTCATTTACGCCACTGATGCAGATGCCAGTAGGGTCAGTGGTCGCATGCGCTGCCTGAATGCCGCTTCCGGCAATCGTGCCAAGACACAGAGGAACCGAAGTCATAAGAATAATGACGCGGTTACGGAATTTGCCTGCCATAATTTCCCTCCAAAGGGGTTAGGCCAGTGACGACGGCTGGCCCATCATGTCAGCCTCTGGGTGCGGCGATCTCGTACATGTTTCCTCCGACCGGGTGCCTCAAGGCCCCCCGCCTCGCCCGGCACTCGGGAAGCTGGGCCGACGACGGACTCCTTGTGCGGACTGCGGCGCGGTAGCCGACCCTCGACCGGCGTCACGCCGGAATGGCCGACGTGATCGTAAGGCCGTAAATAAGCGGGAGACCAGGCATTTTGGACCGGCACTTTCAGTGCTAAAGTGCCGGTCAGGCGGTGGAGGCCAGCCATCGGCGCGCGCTGCGGCATGCCTGTCGGCGAGGGTTGCGCTGTCAGATATGCGGTTCAGACCTGTGAGGCCGGAATGACCCAGACCGAGGGGTTCGGAGCATGGCTGCGGTCCTGCCGTCAGTCGGCCGGACTGTCTCAAGAGGCACTGGCCGGGCGCGCCGACTTAAGCGTCCGCGCGCTCAGGAACCTCGAGCGTGGCCGTACCCGTCCGCACTTGGGATCGTTGCACCGGCTGGCCGATGCGTTAGCGCTGGAAGGCCAGGCGCCGGCGGACTTCATCGCCGCTGCCGCCCGCCGGCGGGCCGACGGCACGGCCATCGGAAGGACGCCGGCGGGACTGACGCCCCAGCCCGGCCAGCGGCCGGTCGTGCCCCGGCAGCTGCCGGCGGCTGTCGCGTGCTTCACCGGTCGCGACGCAGAGCTGGCCGCGCTGACTGGGCTGCTCGATGCGCAGCCGGGCCTCCGGGCGCCGGCCCTGGTGATTTCGGCGGTCGCCGGCACGGCAGGGATCGGCAAGACCGCCCTGGCGGTGCACTGGGCGCACCAGGTCGCCGCCCGCTTCCCGGACGGGCAGCTGTACGTCAACTTGCGCGGCTTCGGCCCCACTGGCGCGCCGGTGACACCTGCGGAGGCGGTCCGGCTGTTCCTGGACGGGCTCGGGGTCGCGCCCGAGCGGATCCCGGCGGGCCTGGACGCCCAGGCCGCGTTGTACCGCAGCCTGCTGGCCGGCCGGCGGATGCTCATCGTCTTGGATAACGCGCGCGATCCCGCCCAGGTCCGCCCGCTGCTGCCCGGCGCGCCCGGCTGCCTGGTGCTAGTCACCAGCAGGAACCAGCTCACCGGGCTGGCAGCGGCCGACGGCGCAAACCTGCTCACCCTCGACATCCTGACCGAGGCCGAAGCACGGCAGTTGCTGGAGAGACGGCTGGGTCCCGCACGGGTCACGGCCGAGGCAGCAGCAGTGTCGGAGCTGGCCGGGCTGTGCGCGCGGCTGCCGCTGGCCCTCAGCGTCGTCGCCGCCCGCGCGGCCGCGCGCCCTGGCCTGCCGCTGGCAGCGCTGGCCGCCGAACTGCGCGGCGCCCGGGCCCGGCTGGACGCGCTAGGCACCGGAGATGCGGCCACGGATGTGCGCACGGTGCTTTCCTGGTCCTACCAGCAGCTCAGCGGGCCGACGGCGCGGATGTTCCGGCTGCTCGGCGTGCATCCCGGCCCCGACATCACCGTCCCGGCCGCCGCCAGCTTGGCCGGTGTCCCGCCATCGCGGGCCCGTCAGGCGCTGGCCGAGCTGACCGAAGCGCGCCTGATCACCGAGCACGTCCCCGGCCGGTACGACTGCCACGACCTGCTCCGCGCCTACGCCGCCGAGCAGGCCCGCAGCCACGACAGCGACGCCGGCCGCCGCGCCGCGGTCCACCGGGTCCTGGACCACTACCTGCACACCGCCCACACCGCCGCCTTGCTGCTGAATCCGGCCCGGGACCCGATCACCATCAGCCCGCCGCAGCCCCGGGTACGGCCCGAGGAGCTGGCCGACCGCCAGCAGGCGCTGGACTGGTTCCAGGCCGAGCGGCCGGTGCTGCTGGCCGCGATCAGCCAGGCCGCCAGCAGTGGGTTCAGCGCGCATGCCTGGCAGCTGCCCTGGACCGCGACGACATTCTTCCACTGGCGGGGGTACTGGCAGGATCTGGCGGCGACCCAGCGGTCCGCGCTGGCCGCCGCGCGAGACCTTGACGACCAGGTGGGGCAGGCCCAGGCCCACCGCCACCTGGGCCGTGCCCAGATCCGGCTCGGCGCCTACGCCGATGCCAGCGCGCACCTGGCCGCGGCCCTTGACCTGGGCCGGCAGCTCGGCAGCGACACCCTCCAGGCCCGGGTGCACCTCGACTTCGCCTGGGCCCTCGAGCTGCAGGGCCGCCGCCGCGACGCGCTCGGCCACGCTCAGCAGTCACTGCGGCTGCACCGCGCGGCCGGGTACCGGCCCGGGGAAGCCGACGCTCTCAACGCGGTCGGCTGGTGCCACGCCCGGCTCGGCCGCTACCAGCAGGCACTGGACTGCTGCGGGCAGGCCCTCGCCGCCTACCGCGAGCTAGGCGACCGGCCCGGCGAGGCCGGCGCCCTGGACAGCCTCGGCTACGCCCACCGCCACCTGGGTCACCACGCCGAGGCTATCGCCTGCTGCCAGCAGGCCCTCGACGTCCACGGCGACGCCGGCGACCTGCGGGACCGGGCCGAGTTCCTGGCCCACCTCGGCGACGCCCGCCAGGCAGCCGGGGATAACGAGTCAGCCCGCCGCGCCTGGCAGCAGGCCCTGGCCATCCTCGACGACCTGCACGACCCCCTTGCCGGCCAGGTCCGCGACAAGCTCGGGAACTCACCTTCGGCGCCACCGCCGACGCTGGCGACCCGTCTGCCTGCACATCAGCGGCCCGAGGTCATCGCCCAGGCGCTGCCCGCCG
>JASHPR010000398.1 GCA_030038015.1 Streptosporangiaceae bacterium | reverse complement strand
CCGCCGGTAGTCCTGCGGGCACGCGCCGTTCACCTCGGCCAGCCTGGCCAGCAGCACCTGAGGTGCCTCTAGCCGCGCCGCGGACTGGCCTACGAGCCGGGCGAGGGCTTCCGCGGCACCGGTCTCCACCGCCAGCCGGAAGGTCAGCGCGTCGGTGAGCTTGTCCTGGTCCTGGATGGCCAGGCGGCGCAGCTCGCCCCGGTCCGGGGCGGGCGGCGCGCCGGTCACGAAGGTGCCGCCCGCCCGGCCGCGGCGCGACTCCACGTAGCCCGCCCGCTGCAGCTCGCTGATCGCCTCCCGCAGGGTCAGCCGGCTGATGCCAAGATGGGCGGCGAGCTCCCGCTCAGCCGGGAACCGCTCTCCCGGCCCGACGACGCCCAGCTTGATCAGCGTCAGCAGCCGCTCGACGGTCTCCTCGAACGCATTGCCCTCGCGCACCGGCCGGAGCAGGCCGGTGAGGTCATGCCCGCTGGTCGCCACGCTCGCCCTCCGGCGGGGCCGTCCCCCGGCTGGGCCGGCCCTGCCCGGCTGACTCTACGGCGCGCCACCGCCGGCACGCGGGTCCCCCCCTTACCCGCGTGCCGGCGGCAGCGCTCTGCGGGTGGCGAATCCGGCCCTGGGTCTTGAACATTCCGCTAGCGCACGTCCATCATTGGTTCGATATTGAACCATTAATCCTCGCGGCCGGCCAGCGACGAGGCGGCAACACCGCACAACCCCTGATCCGAGGAGCACGCCGTGGCGATCAACGAGCAAACGCCCTCAGCGCAACTCAGCGACGAAGAAGAACTGCACCAGCTCGGCTACGCCCAGGAACTGCGCAGGCGCATGTCCGGGTTCTCCAACTTCGCCGTCTCGTTCACGATCATCTCGATCCTGTCCGGCTGCATGACCCTGTACGGCTACGGGATGGCGACCGGCGGCCCGGTCGCGATCGTATGGGGCTGGCCGCTGGTGGGCGTGATGACCCTGCTGGTCGGGCTGGCCATGGCCGAGGTCTGCTCCAGCTACCCGACCGCCGGCGGGCTCTATTACTGGGCAGCCAAGCTGGCCCGCGAGGGCAGGGGCCCGGTGTGGTCCTGGTTCACCGGCTGGTTCAACTTCCTCGGCCAGGTCGCGATCACCGCGGGCATCGACTTCGGCGCCGCGTTCTTCATCAACGCGTGGCTGAACCTGGTGTTCGGGACGCCCACCTACCACTGGGTGACCATCCTGATCTACGCGGCGGTCCTGCTGGTGCACGGCCTGCTGAACCAGTTCGGCATCCGCCTCGTCGCGCTGCTGAACGACGTCAGCGTCTGGTGGCACATCCTCGGCGTGCTGCTGATCGTGGCCCTGCTGGCCATCGTGCCCTCGCACCACCAGTCGGCGAGCTTCGTGTTCACGCACATCACCAACCTGACCGGCTGGCACAGCACGATCTACGTGCTCGCGCTGGGCCTGCTGCTGGCCCAGTACACCTTCACCGGCTACGACGCGTCGGCGCACATGACGGAGGAGACGCACGGCGCGGCGACCCGGGGGCCGCGGGGGATCGTGATGTCCATCCTCGTGTCGCTGTTCGCGGGCTGGATCCTGCTGATCGGGATCACCTTCGCCATCCAGCACTACACCGCCGAGGTGAACTCGGCCACCGGCGAGCCGCCGGTCCAGATCTTCATCGACGCCCTCGGGTCGACCACCGCCAAGCTGCTGCTGCTGGTCGTGATCGGCGCCCAGCTCTTCTGCGGCATGTCCTCGGTCACCGCGAACTCGCGGATGATCTACGCGTTCTCCCGCGACGGCGCGCTGCCCGGCTCCTCCCTCTGGCACCGGGTGAACAAGCGGACCAGGACGCCGACCAACGCGATCTGGCTGGCAGCCGTCGGGGCGCTGATCCTGGGCCTGCCCTACCTGGTGAACAGCACCGCCTACGCGGCGGTCACCTCCATCGCCACGATCGGCCTCTACGTCGCCTACGTGTCGCCCACGTTCCTGCGGCTGCGGCAGGGCTCCAGCTTCCGGCGCGGCCCGTGGCACCTGGGCCCGTGGAGCTACCTCGTGGGGTGGATCGCGGTCGCCTGGGTGATCTTCATTACGATCCTGTTCATGCTGCCCACGGTCAGCCCGATCACGGTCGGCACCTTCAACTACACGATCGTGGCGGTCGTGGCGGTCATCGGCTTCGCCGGCATCTACTGGCTCGTGTCCGCGCGGAAGTGGTTCACGGGCCCGCGGGTCCAGGGCACGCCCGAGGAGCTCGCGGCCATCGAGCGGGAGCTGACGACCTGAGATCCGCACGCCTTCAGCCTGCGAACGTGCTTAACCTTATGGGATGTCGATGCCGAAATACCGGGGCCACGGTTCGCATCACCGCGAGCGCGGGGTGCTGACCCTGGAGCGACTGCGGGTCGAGGCCAGCGAGGGCATGATCGACACGGTCGTGCTGGCCTTCACCGACATGCAGGGCCGGCTTCAGGGCAAGCGGCTGTCCGCCGAGTTCTTCCTCGACGAGGTGGCCGACCACTACACCGAGGGCTGCAACTACCTGCTCGCGGTGGACGTGGAGATGAACACCGTGGACGGGTACGCGATGTCGTCCTGGGACCGCGGCTACGGCGACTTCGTGCTCGTGCCGGACCTTTCCATGATGCGGCGGCTGCCGTGGCACGAGGGCACCGCTCTGGTCATCGCGGACCTGACCTGGCTGGACGGCTCGCCCGTGGTGGCCTCGCCGCGGCAGATACTCCGGGCCCAGCAGCAGCGGCTGGCTGAGCGCGGGTGGACCGCGATGGTGGGCACCGAGCTCGAGTTCGTCGTGTACACCGACTCCTACGAGCAGGCCGCGGCCAAGGACTACCGCGACCTGGTCCCGGCCAACAGGTACAACGTCGACTACTCGATCCTGGGCACCTCCAGGATCGAGCCGCTGCTGCGCCGGATCCGCAACGACATGGCCGGCGCCGGCCTGTACGTCGAGTCGGCCAAGGGCGAGTGCAACCTCGGCCAGCACGAGATCGCGTTCCGCTACGCGGACGCCCTCACCACGTGCGACAACCACTCGATCTACAAGACCGGGGCCAAGGAGATCGCGGCCCAGGACGGGTGCAGCATCACGTTCATGGCCAAGCCGAACGTCAGGGAGGGCAACTCCTGCCACATCCACCTGTCGCTGCGCGGCCAGGACGGCGAGCCGGTGCTGGCCGGCGACGGCCCGCACGGCCTGTCCGAGCTCGGCGAGCACTTCCTGGCGGGGCAGCTCGCCGCGATGCGCGAGTTCACGCTGTGCTACGCCCCGAACGTCAATTCCTACAAGCGCTACGTGCCCGGCAGCTTCGCCCCCACCTCCGTCCGCTGGGGCCCGGACAACCGGACCTGCGCGTTGCGCCTGGTCGGGCACGGACCCTCGCTGCGGGTGGAGAACCGCGTCCCCGGCGGCGACGTCAACCCATACCTGGCCATCGCCGCGATGATCGCCGCGGGCCTGCACGGCATCGACCACGAGCTGCCGCTGGAGCCCGCCGTCGAGGGGAACGCCTACCTGGACACGGCCGCCAGGGTCCCGCACACCCTGCGCGACGCGCTCGAGCTGTGGCAGAAGAGCGACCTGGCCCGCCACGCGTTCGGCGCCGAGGTGGTCGAGCACTACGCCAACTACGCCGCCGTGGAGCTGGCCGCCTACGACGCCGCGGTGACCGACTGGGAGCTGCGGCGCTGCTTCGAGCGCCTCTAGCGCCGCATCCCGCGGCGCGCCCGCATTCGATCATGGAGGAGGGGAACCCGCGCATGTCCGAGTTCACGGTGCTGAACCCGGCCACCGAGCAGCCGGTCACCACGGTGGCCCAGGCCGGCGCCGAGGCCACGGACGCGGCGATCGCCCGCGCCGCGGCCGCGCTGC
>JASHPR010000397.1 GCA_030038015.1 Streptosporangiaceae bacterium | reverse complement strand
GCAGTGCAGCGCCGCGAGCGGCGCCAGCGCGCCCGGCCCGGCTGGATCCGCCGCTGCCGCCCACACCGCGGCGCGCGCGGTCGCGCGCGCCGCGGACACCGCCACCGCGAGGTCAGCGGCGCGGTGCTTGAGCGCCTGGAACGACCCGATCGGCCGGCCAAACTGCCTGCGCGTCTTCAGGTAGCCCACCGTCACGTCCAGGCAGTGCTCCGCCGCGGCGGCGCACTCCGCGGCGAGCAGCACCCGCTGCAGCGCGATCGCGGGCGCGGCCGGCCCCGCGGCGACAGCGGGCGAGCCGCCGAATCGGATGAACGCCTGGCGCCGGGTCTGGTCCAGTGTCCCCAGCGGCTGGGCGGCGGCGTCGGCCGCCGCCACGGCCAGCAGCTCGTCACCGGCCCGCACCAGCAGCAGGCCGGCCGTCGCGCCATGGACGACGTTGCGGGCCACGCCGGTGATGGCGCCGCCGGCCACCGTGACGTCGGCGTCCAGCGCCAGCGCGCCGATCACCGATCCGTCGGCGAGACCTGGCAGGTACCGCTCGGCCAGGTCCGGGCGCTCGGCCGCGGCGCCGGCCAGCACGAGGCCGGCCACCGCCGAGGACAGGTACGGCGACGGCAGCAGCACCCGGCCGAGCTCCTCGACGGCGACGGCGACTTCGCCGGGCCCGGCACCGGCGCCGCCGAAGCTCTCGGGCACCGCGAGCGCGGTCAGGCCGAGTTCGGTGGCCAGCCGCTCCCAGACCTTCGGGTCGTAGCCGTCCGGCCCGGCCATCGTCGCTCGCACCTGCCCGGGCGTGGCGTGCCGCCGGGCGAAGGCGCGGACAGCGGAGCGCAGGCCGGCCTGTTCGGGAGAGTCGGTGAACTCCATCAGCGCGGCTCCCGCGGCAGGCCCAGCCCGCGCTCGGCGATGATGTTGCGCTGGATCTCGTTCGAGCCGCCGTAGATGGTGTCGGCCCTGGTGTAGAGGAACAGCCGCTGCGCGTTGTCGAGCTCGTAGCCCGGCCCGGCGACGGTCGCCGCCGCACCGGCGACGTCGACCGCGAGCTCGCCGAGGCGCTGGTGCCATGGCGCCCAGAGCAGCTTGCTGACGTTCGCCTCCGTCCCCGGCACGTCGCCGGCCGGCCGCCCGAGCGTGGCCATGGCCGTGTAGCGCATCACCTGCAGGCCGACCCACGCCTCAACGATCCGCGTCCTCAGGTCCGGGTCGTCGATGGCACCGTTGGACCGCGCGGTGGCGAGCACCGCCTCGAACTCGCGCTGGAAACCCATCTGCTGGCCGAACGTTGACACGCCGCGCTCGACCGCGAGGGTGCCCATCGCCACGCGCCAGCCGTCCCCCGGCGCGCCGACGATGTCGGCGGCCGCCGCCCTGGCGTCGTCGAAGAACACCTCGCTGAACTCGGACGTGCCGGTCAGCTGCACGATCGGCCGGACCTCGACGCCCGGCTGGCGCATCGGCACCAGCAGGCACGACAGGCCGCGGTGCCGCTCGGCGGCCGGGTCGGTGCGGGCGAGCACGAAGCACCAGTCCGCGAACTGGGCCAGGGACGTCCACACCTTCTGGCCGTTCAGGTGCCACTGCCCACCCCCCGCCCGCCTCCCCGTTCCCCCTTCATCGTCCCCCTTCACCAGCCGGGCCCTGGTGGACACCGCCGCCAGGTCGGACCCGGCGCCCGGCTCGGAGTAGCCCTGGCACCACAGCTGTGTCCCGGCCAGGATGCCGGGCAGGAACCTGGCCCGCTGCTCCGCGGTGCCGAACATCAGCAGCGTCGGCCCGAGCAGCTGCTCGCCGATGTGGCCGACGCGCGCCGGGGCGCCCGCCCGGGCGTACTCCTCGTAGAAGATCACCTGGTGCCGCCACGGCAGGCCGCGGCCGCCGTCGGATTCCGGCCAGCCCAGCCCGATCCAGCCGTCCGCGCCGAGCCGCCGTTCCCAGGCCATCCGCTCGGGCACGAACTCGTGCTCGCGGCCCGGGCCGCCGCTGCCGGCCAGCGGGGCGAAGCCGCCCGTCAGGTTGGCGGCCAGCCAGCCGCGCACGTCGGCGCGGAACGCTTCCTCGTCCGGCGCCGGCACCGGTCAGCTCCTGTCGCCGGCCGCGGGGGCCGCAGCCTCCCCGCCGCCCGCAGCATCCTGGCGCTCGTCCCGCTGCCGTGCCTCACGCATCGACCGTGCGTCGTGGCCGGCCAGCGAGTCGGCGCCGACCTCGGCGTTGTGCGCGTGCGCGAGGTGGTGCAGGCCGAACACCGAGTCCATGCCGACCTGCAGGCCCATCGCGTCCTCGGCCTGGTTGACCGCCTTTTTCGTCAGCGCGAGGCCGAGCCGCGGCATCGCGCTGATCTTGGCAGCCAGCGTGGTGACCTCGTCGGCGAGCCGGTCCCGCGGCACCACCCGGTTGACCATGCCGAGCTCGTAGGCCCGGGCGGCGCTGATCCGCTCGCCCAGGAACAGGAACTCCTTGGCCTGCCGCGGCCCCATCACCCACGGGTGGGCGAAGTACTCCACGCCGGGGATGCCCATCCTCACCACCGGGTCGGCGAAGAACGCGTCGTCGGAGGCGACGATCAGGTCGCACACCCACGCAAGCATCAGCCCGCCGGCGATGCAGGCGCCGTGCACCTGCGCGATCAGCGGCTTGGGCAGCTCCCGCCAGCGCCGGCACATACCGAGGTAGACCTCCTGCTCGCGGGCGAACCGGCTCTCCCCGCCGGGCTTGCCGACGTGGTCCCACCACAGCCCGGCGCGCCGGCCGAATGAGGTGCCGATGTCCCGGCCCGGCGTGCCGATGTCGTGCCCGGCCGAGAAATGCTTGCCAGCCCCGGACAGCACGACGACGGCGACGTCGTCGTCGGCCGCGGCGCGGTAGAACGCGTCGTCGAGCGCATACGTCATGGCCGAGTTCTGCGCGTTGCCGTACTCCGGCCGGTTCATGGTCACCCGCGCGATCGTGCCGTCCGCCTCATAGCGGACCACCTCGTCAGCCACCGGGCTCACCTCTCTTCTCTCTCCAGGCCCAGCGCGGTGGCCAGGCGGGCGGCGAAGCCGGCCCAAGGTCAGGTCCATGTCAGCCGTCCTGGCGGGGGCGGTCACGGCCGAACGGCTCGCGCAGCCGGCCGGAGACGCCGGAGAGGTTCAGCTCGAAGGTGTAGCCCTGCTCGTACCGGTAGCTGCGCTTGACGTCCCACGGGTCGATGCCGTTGAACGCCTCCTTGGCCATCCGGATGACCGCGGGATCCTTCGCGGCGATCTGCGCCGCCACCTCGAACGCGGCGGCGCGCAGCTGCTCCCGCGGCACCACCCGCAGCACCGAGCCGAACGCGTGCAGCTCGGCCGCGGTGGCGGTGGCCGAGGTGTACATCATCGCCCTGGCCTTGTGCTGCGGCACCAGCCGCGACAGGTGAGTCGCCGCGCCGAGCGCGCCGCGGTCAACCTCGGGCAGCCCGAACGTGGCGTCCTCGCTCGCGACGATCACGTCGGAGTTGCCGACCAGCCCGATGCCGCCGCCGAGGCAGAAGCCGTGCACGGCCGCGATCACCGGCACGGCGCACTCGTACACGGCCGCGAACGCGGCGAAACAGCCGCGGTTCGCGCCGATCAGCGCGGTGAAGCCCGGGTCGGCCTGGATCTCCTTGATGTCGACCCCGGCGTTGAAGCCGCGGCCCTCGGCGCGCAGCACGACCGCGCGCGTCTGGCGGCTGGCGCCGGCCGCCCGCACCACGTCGGCCAGCTCGAACCAGCCCGCCACGGGCAGCGCGTTCACCGGCGGGTGATCGACCACGATCTCCGCGACGCCGTCCGTCAGCGTGCTGGTGATCACGCCGGCGCCCGCACGAACGTGGCCAGGACCTGGACCGCGACCGTGCCAGCCTGGCTGCCCTGGGCTGCCCGATTGGCCATTCACACCTCCGTCACGGGTGCTGGCTGGAGACCGAGAGGACCTCCCCCGTCAGGTACGACGAATAATCGCTGGCGAGGAACACGATCACGTCGGCGACCTCCCACGGCTCGGCGGCGCGGCCGAACGCCTCGCGCGCCGACAGCTCGGCGAGGAACTCCTCGCTGAACACCTTCGCCAGGTGAGGGTGCATCGCGATGCTGGGGGACACCGCGTTGACCCGGACCCCGGCCGGGGCCGCCTCGAGCGCGGCGCACCGGGTGAGTGCCATCACCCCGGCCTTGGCGGCAGCGTAGTGGGCCTGCCCGGCCTGCGCTCGCCAGCCGATCACCGACGCGTTGTTGATCACCACACCGGAGCCGCGGGCGATCATGTGCCGGAGTGCGGCCCTGGTGCACCGGAAGGTCCCGTTCAGCGTCACGTCGAGGACCGCGTTCCACTGCTCGTCGGTCATCTCGGCCAGCGGGGTGTCCCCGCCGAGGCCGGCGTTGTTCACGACGACGTCAAGGTGGCCGTGCTCGGCGACCGCGGCCTCGAACAGGTGGTCGACCTGCGGCTGCGACGTCACGTCGCAGACCACGGCCAGCGGGCGCTCGCCGCCGATCCCGGCCAGCCTTTCCGCTGCCTCGCCGAGCCTGCGCTCATGCCGGTCGCTGATCACGACCCGGGCGCCTTCCTCGGCGCAGCGTCGCGCCGCGGCGAACCCGATCCCGGTGCCGGCCGCGGCGGTCACCAGCACGGTGCGGCCCGCCAGCAGCCCGTGGCTCGGATGCGGCCGCGGGGC
>JASHPR010000396.1 GCA_030038015.1 Streptosporangiaceae bacterium | reverse complement strand
TGGTCGCGGCGCTGGTAGCCGAGGGCCGCCGCCTGCACCCCGGCGTCGGGATACTGACCGCCCCAGCGGCGGCTAACACCGCATCCCGACGAGTCCTGGAGAAGAACGGCTTCGAACTCGTGGCGATCCGGCCCATCGTCACCGAACCCAGTGACACGCCCATGGCTGTTTACCGGCTGCGATCTACTGCTTAGGAGCAAGTCTTGGGATCTTGTGGAACCTGCAAATAACCAGGCCAGGGACGGTTCTGGCTGCGCGTGAGTCGTCATGAGTGAGCGTCGTTGGCGCCTTGCTGTGGCACGTATGTGGCACGGCTTCCCACGGGCTCCAACTAAAACTGCAACTAGTGCCGCAGCAGGCAACGTTCGCCCCGTGGGTTGGGGCTCGTGGCTGGGGAGGCACACCGAATGGCTGCCGGCCCCCGCATGCCGGTGCCGTCGGCAGCGCGCTGGTCAGCCCGTTTCGGGGTGCCTACCCCGGCAGTCACGCCACGATGAGCGGGATTGTCAGTTGGGGGTCAGCAGCAGGGCGTGCTGCTGGCCGGTGGCGGTGTCGATGGCATTGGCGACGATCTGGCCGTTGTCGTTGATGCCGGTCGCGGACTGGATCTGGTAGCCGGACCCGGCCGGGATGAGGTTGTTGAGGTTCTGCAGCGTGCCGTTGCTGTCGATGAATGGCCCGCCGACGATCACGCCGTTGTCGTTGATCGCGGCCGGGGAGAAGTTGGGACCGAGGTCGGTGATCTTGCCGTTGCTAAACGAGAACCCGTCCAGGGCACCGGTGCTGGTCACGGCAGTACCCACTACCTCGCCGTTGTTGTTGATCGCTTTCGCGAGGGGCAGCGCGGTCGTGCTGGTGGCCAGGCTGCCGCCGAGCGTGGGCAGCACGGTTGGGGTGCCGTTGGTCCACACCGTGCCCTGCCAGTCGTTGACTACGTCGTTCACCTCGCAGTTGCCGAGGACCTGGCCGTTGTTGTTGATCCCGGCAGCTTCGCAGATGATGAAACCGGGCGGGATGGGAAGAGCGGTCCGGGCGCCGACCGGGCCAACGGTCACCTCGGTGATTCCGTTGACGATCTGGCCGGAGTCGTTGATTCCGTTCGCGACGGTCCCGCCAACTGCCCTTGCCGTTGCCTTATTGCCGGTCCACAAGGCCCCGTGGCTGATCTCGCCCGAATCCTCCGCCGAGCCGACGACCTCGCCGGAGTCGTTGATCGCGCGCCCATTGCTGTCGGGCCCGCCCAGGGTGCCCAGGTCGGTCATCTTCCCGTTGCTCCACAAGAACGCGTGGAAGACACCGCCACTCTGAGTCAAGGTGGAGTGCCCGGTCACCTCGCCAGAGGCGTTGATCGCCGTGGCGCCGGTGACGCCGCCGCCGAGCGAGCCCAGATCGGTGATCGTGTACGTGGTCGTGGCCGCGCTCGCCGGGACCGCTGCTGCCGCGGCGGCCGACGCGCTAGCGGTGACCGCGAGCGCAGCCACCAAGCCCAGGTGCGAGAAACGGAATCGTCTCATCACATCTCCCTCCGAGCCCGGCCGAATCTGGGCGCCCGCTGTATTACGCACCGGACAGCACCGATGTTCATGACCACCTCATCCCTGCCCCAGGCGCACGCCGGCCTCGGGAGCGCGGGTGACGCGCTGCTGGCCGGTTGAGAGCAGCGCTGTGACTGGCAGCCGTCCTGACGGGATCGCCAGGCGGCCGACGGGCGGCTCCGGGGCAGGCCGGCCAAGCGATATCGCATGCCGCGGTTGCCGTAGGCCGGACACGCCGAGTGTTTGCGCGGCCGTCGCGATGTTGGCGGCCCGGTGCAGCGTGGCCAGGCAACTGCCGAGGCCGAGGGCGTGGGCCGCTAGGCAGATGGTCTGGCTCACGCGCCCAGCGTCGAACTCGGTGTCGGAGTATCCGTTGTCCTCCGAGAGGGCCACGAGGACCAGCGGAGCCGCGGCGAGATGGTGTGCGTAGGGGCCGAGCCTGCTGAGCCGTTCTCGCAGCGCCTGGTCGGTGACAGCAATGAACCGCCAGGGCTGGCGGTTGCGCGCGGAGCCGGTCCAGCGCGCGGTTTCAATGATCCGCTCCACATCGGCGGCCTCTACCGGCTCCTGGCTGAAAGCGCGGACGGATCTCAGTGACCGCAAAAAGCCCAGCTCGTTCATCCCGGTAGATCCTCATCAATCTTCCTGCGTGTCTGTGCCGCCATCGCCCCTCCTGAAAGGCGATGTGTCCACGCCCCGAAGGGAAGCCCAGGGCCCTTTATGAAGCAACTAACAGTGCCTCCGGCTAGTCAGCTTTCGCGTGGCCAAACGTCGCGGCACGAGGTCACGGGCGCTGTTGAAGGGGATTCCCGGCCGGTTGCCGTTGAGAGTAGCGCTGACCACTGAGGCTGACGTACAATATTCTGTACGTAGAGGAGGTGTGTGAGTGAAGACCATGACCTACAGCGAGTCCCGGGCGCGATACGCCGAGACGCTGAACTCTGTCGTGGAGGACCGCGAGGAAGTGATCGTGACCCGCGCCGGGCACGACCCGGTCGTGATCGTGGCGCTGGACGACTATCAGTCGTTGCGCGAGACGGCCTACCTGCTGCGCAGCCCGGCCAACGCCCGCAGGCTGCTGGCCTCAATTGACCGGCTGGAGGGCGGCGGCGGCGCCGAGCACGAGCTGGCCGAGGGGTGAAGCTGGTCTGGGACGAGTCCGCCTGGGATGACTACACCTGGTGGCAGATCCAGGATCGCAAGATCGTCAAGCGGATCAACACCTTGATCAAAGACATCGCCCGCAACGCCAACGAGGGCATTGGCAAGCCCGAGCCGCTGAAGTACGGCTTCCAGGGCTACTGGTCGAGGCGGATCACCGACGAGCACAGACTTATCTATAAGGTCGTCGACGACGAGATCCGCGTTGCCCAGTGCCGCTACCACTACGAGGACTAGGCCGTCGCATCTGACCTCAATCTTCTGCCACGCCCGTTGCCCGCCTGCTAGGAGCCCGCTGAATTAGGCCCGTTTTGGTGAGCGTCGATGGCGCGTGATGATGTTGCTTTCTGGCCGGGCCTGGCCCGCTGGCCTGGCCTGCGGTGTTGCGGGCCGGGCGGTGGTGGCCTGCCGGCTCGCGGCTGGCCTGCCTGCCGGGCGGGCGGTTGTCGTGGGCGGCCCGGCCGGCTGGTCAGGTTGCCAGCGCCCAGGCGCCGTCGCGGCGGGTCAGGCCGCGGCTGAGCAGGTTGCGCAGGTTCACCGCGGCGGTGCGGCGCTTGAGCCAGGCGTTGTTCTTGGTCACTCCGCGGTAGCGGAGCTTGAGCCGGCGTCCTCGCCAGGTCGCGACCTGGGCGATAGCGCGCTCGACGTTGGGCCGGTGTGCCATGTAGTCCTCGCGCAGATGCGGGCCGGCGGCCCAGGCCGCGCGGGCGGCGCGCAGCAGGTGGTCGTGTTCGTGCAGGTGCAGGGTGCGGCCGTCTTTGGAGGCGGTGCACCGTTCGCGCAGTGGGCAGCTGCGGCAGGCGACCCCGAAGATGACAGCGTTCCGGGCGGTGATCTTACGGGTGATCCCGGCCGGGCAGGTCGCGGTCCCGGCGGCGGCATCGACGGTGAAGTCATCGGTGGTGAAGCCGCCCTCGACGGCGGCCTGCAGCGGCCAGGGCTTGATCACTGCGCGGTGCCCGGCTGTGCCGATGGCTTCCCGCAAGTCTCCGGTGCCGTAGGCCGAATCGCCGTACCAGGCAAGCTGGCCGCCGCCGGCACCGTCATGGTCACCGTCGCGGCGGGCGGTGGCGGCTTCAGCTGTCACGAACTCCGCGGCGACCGCCGCGTCGGAGTTCTCCGCGCCGGCGGCCTTGGTGAGCTTCTCATCGGTGATGATCCCGGTCTGCGGGTCGGCGGCCACATGCGCCCGGTAGCCATCCCGGCGGGCCTCCGGCGACTTGCGGGTATGCCGGGCATCGGGATCCACGGTGGAGATCACCCGGTCTTCGGCGACCCGCCGGGCGATCCGCCACCGCCCGTCCCGGCCATCCGAGCCCCCGGCCGGTTCAACGTCCTGGCCAGCCACCAGCGCCAGCAGCGCCAGCGCGCATGCCGCCCGCTCCTCCAGGTCACCGCCATCCAGCGCCGCCACCAGCGCGTTCGCGTCATTGACCAGCGCCGACACCAGCGCACCCTTCGCAGCCGGGTCATCCCAGTCGATCTTCGGCTTGCCGGGCTGGGAGTAGTCGTGCCCGGTGCACACCGCCGCGATCTGCTCCGCCGCGCCCGGCACCTCCCGCCCCACCCGGCGGACGGCCGCCACCAGCTGGGTCACCGTGTCCTGGGTGGCCACCGTTATCTTGAGCTGCGCTGTTGATCATGGTTGTGACCTGGTCTTCTGCGTTGTGGACGGTGTCGCTGACGCGGCCCAGGAGCCGCGCCGGGCCCGGGTCGGCGGGCCGTGATTGTTATCGAGGTGTTGCCGACGGGGCGCCTGGTGCGAGCGCCCAGCCGGGGCTGGCGCGCCGGTCGCCGAGGGCGTGGGCGAGCTGGCGGCGCAGGCGGGCGTTTTCCTCGGCGAGTTTGCGGTTGCGGTCGGCGGCTTCGGCCAGCCGGGTCAGCAGCGAGGCCTGGCTGGCCCGCTGGCTGGCGGGGATCGGCGGGGCGGGCGCCCGGGCGGTGGCGTCGCGCAGCCGGGCAATCTGGTCGCGGATGTCGGCCTGGGCATACAGCCACGACCGGGAGACGCCGGCGGCCGCCGCGACCGCGGCGAAGGTGACCGGGGTCCCTGCGTGATCGAGCTCGCGCAGGGCGCGGATCGCCTTGGCGCGGGTCAGCTCGCTGCGGTGGCGGGCCGCGTCGATGAGCGGGCCGGTGTTGTCAGCGCGCACCGGCCGCCTCCTCCTGGCCTGGCCCGGCTTCCAGCGCGCTGATGATGCGGTCGAGGTTGCCGGCGACCTGCCGGTTCATCTCGGCCAGCCGGTCCTGGCCGCGGGCTTCGGCGGCGGAGATGATCTGCACGACCTGCTGGCGGTGCGCGTGGTGCTGCGGCAAGAACTGGGCGGTCGTGAGGAACATGGGGCAGGTCAAGCACGCGTTGGCATGCGGGCAGCTGCGCACCGCGGGCAGGCCGCAGTAGCCGTTGGGCAGCGCCTGGGTGGCCCGCGACAGCTGCTGCCCAGTCCAGGCCGCGTCGGCCAGCGGCCCGCCCGACGCGAGCGTGACCGTCTCGCCGCGGGCGTTGACCTTGCGCGCTTCCTCCCAGTGCCGGCGCACAGTGGCGTCGCTGAGCCGGGCGTAATGCGCGGTCATCAGGGGCGAGTCATGGTCGAGGATCTTCTGGACCACGTGCTGCGGGACGTCCCGGTTGATCAGGCGGGTTCCCAGCGTGTGCCGCCACTGGTGCGGGGTGATCTTGGCTGGGCGGCCGTGTTCGTCGCGGATGTCGCAGCGCTCCAGCCAGCCGTCCAGGGCGCTTCGGTAGGTGCCGTCGCTGACCGGCGTGCGCCCGTCAGGGTTGGCGGTTGGCTGCGGGAACAGCACCGGCGTCCCGGCGGGCCAGCGTTGCTGCACCACCTGCTGCTGCCGGCCGATCAGCTGCTCGAGTTCCTCGTCGATCGGGACGAGCGCTTCGCGTTTCATCTTGTGGTTCCAATAGCGCAGGTAAGGAGCCCCGCCGGGGTCGCGGGCGATGCAGTCGCAGGCCAGCTGCCGGGCATCGCCCAGGCGCAGTCCGCAGCGGATCAAGATCAGGGTGATCAGCTGGTAGGCGGGGTTGTTCCAGCGGCCGAGGCTGGCGGGGTCTTCCAGTTGTGCCATGACCTGCTCGGGTAGCGCGCGGGGCAGCGCCTGCCCGGGCCTGGGGTAGTCGTCGGGGAAGAACATGGCGGTGCCCGGCAGCCGGTCGTCCCAGCGGTGCTGGCGGATGGCCTGCAGGAACGCGCTGAGCTGCCCAATGTGGTCACGGTGGATCTTCGTGCCGGCCAGCTCGGCGTGCAGGTCGGCCAGGTAGCGCTCCAGCACCGCCCGGTCCAGCTGGCTGATGCCGGTGACGCCGGCCGCGGGAGAGGCCAGGAACGTCCCGAACCGGGCGAGGACCCGCACTCCCCGGGCCGCTGTCTCGGCGCTCAGCGAGGTGGCCAGCCGCCAGCGTGTCCACCGCTTGGCCAGGTCCCGCAGCCACGGCTGGGGGATCCGGTCGAAGTGCAAGCAGGCGGTCGGGCCGTCGTCGATCCCCAGGTTGCGCAGCCGCCAGATGTCGCGGGGATACTCGGCGTCCCAGCCCTGTCCGTGCGCCAGCTGGTCGATCTGGCGGCAGGCGAACCGCAGTAGCGCCCGCGCGGTGTTGTGCCCCCGTTTGGGGTACTCCCGGGCATGCCGCCGGGCCCAGGCCTGTTCGGGCTGGTCCAGGAGGGAGCGGGCCCCGCTGTCGGCCAGGAACGCGGCCACCTGCCGGACGACGGCGGGCCGGGTCTTGATCCGGCCCTCGTCGTGCCGGCGCTGCAGCACGTACTGCATCTCCAGGCGGAGCGAGGGCGCAAGGCCGCGCAGGTCGATGCGCTCGTGCGGGGGAAGCCAGTCGCTGTCATAACCACGGGTGAAGCCAGCCAGGCCGGGCCGGCCCAGCTGCCGCCATCTGAGGCCGTGGGACCGGCACAGCCCGGCCTCACCTTGTGCCCACAGCTCGCAAAAGCCGATCTGGCAGCTGGCCGGGGGGCTGGGGACGTGAACCGCCGGCAGCGCCTCTAGCCACGCTGGCAGGTCCGGCTGGCCGGCCGCACGCCAGGCCCGCTCGTGGCGTGAGCACAAGCCCTGCCCCCGGCGCCCGTATCCGCAGCCCGCCACCCGGCATGGCAGCAGCGGGCTGCGCCCGCGCAGCCGGGCCTCAGTCATGGCGATGAACCCCGCGATGTCCGGCTTGCCGGCATTCGACCACCGGCGGTGGTGGCCATGGCACAGGCCGCGTGCCCGGGCCGGGCGGCCGCAGCCCCCGGCCTGGCACGGGCCGCCGCCGAAGACCGGATCCCCGGGGTCAGGAATGAACACATCGGCACGGAACTCCGGCCGGACCGCAGCGATGAGCTTTTCCAGCAGGCCCGCGGGAGCCCGGTACTGCCTGGCCTGCTCCGCGTCTGCGGAATCCGGGCTGCCGGGGCGGCTCACCGGCTGTTCTCCTCGTCGCTATCGAAGACGGTCGCGGTCAGCCGGACCCTCACCTGATGGCGGCGGGCCGCAGCGTGCAGCCACCGGGTCCCGGCACCGGTCTTGTCCTCGTGGTGCTCCTCCAGCGCCAGTGCCAGCCGCCAGGCGCCGAACACCTCCCGCACTCGCGCCGCAGGGCTGAGCCCGTTCACCTGGCCGACGAGCACGGACCCGGCCGGCCCGACCGTCCAGGCGATCAGCGGCAGGTCCCGGCATTCGTCCAGGATCGCTGCCAGCTCGGCGGCGGCCTGCCGCTGCCAGCGGGCCCGGTCGGCCTGCGTGATCTGCCAGGTCACCAGGACACCTCCCGCCCGGTGAGCCAGCCGGCCTTCTCCAGCGCCGCCCGGGCATCTTCGGCCGTCAGGTGCCCGTATATGGCCGACGTCGTGGTCACCGACGAGTGCCCCAGCAGCTTGGAGACGACCTCGACCGGGACGCCGTCGCGCAGCCACCGGGTGGCCGCCGAGTGCCGGAACCAGTGCGGGTCAAAGCCGATGCCGGTCTTCGCCCGCAGCCGCAGCACCAGGTCATAGGCCGCCGGATACGACCACGCCCGTCCCCGCGGCTCCGCCCAGATATTGATGAAGACGTAGTCGCTGTCGATCCCGCCGTACTCGCCGTGCAGGTAGTCGGCATACAGCCGGATCAGCTCACCGCCGACGGGGACCGTCCGGCCGCCGGACTTGGCCCGCGCGCCGTTCGCATTGTCCCGGGGCACGATCGAGATCTCCCGCTCGGCGGCGGCGATGTCCTCATGCCGGAGGCCCAGCGCCTCGCCGGCCCGGCAGCCGCTCTCGTGCATCAAGGCGAAGAAAAACCGGTCCCGCACCCTGGCGCAGGCGTCCAGGATCGCCTGCGTCTCGCTGACCGTCAGGATCCGCGGCAGCTTCACCGGCGCCTTGAGCGTGACCGCCCGGCCGCGATACGGCTTTCCCTTGCTGATGTGATGCAAGAACGGCTTCCACCCGCCCCGCCCGCCGGTCCTCCAGGATGCCAGCAGGTCACCGGGCCCGGCGCCGTTGCGTGCCTGATGCGTGTAGAACGAGCTCACCGCTGCGAGCTTCCGGTTGACGGTCGGCACGCTGACCTCCGGCACCGCCGGCGGCAGGACCGCGACCGCACCGGACCGGCCCGCCGGGGGCAGCTGCAGCCACGCGACGAACTCGCCGGCGTCCTCCAGCCGGGCCTCCCGCCAGTCCAGGCCCCGGAAGCCGAGGAACTCCCAGAAATCCTTGAGGTCGTGGGCGTAGGCCTTCACCGTGTTCGGCGACCGGCCGATGTCGGTCAGATAGGCCAGGAACCGGTCCACCGGGACGACCGGCACGTCGTCGTCCCCGAGCACGGTCCACGATCGTATCCCCGAACCAGGGCACACCACCGGCTGCACGAGCATCGTCTCCTCCTTGAACTGCGTCACGGGCAAGGCAGGAGATAACCACGCCCGGAACCACATCCGGGCACGTGAGAACGCTCGTGCGGGACGTTAAAGACACCTCAGTTGAGGCTTGAGATAACCACCGCGTCA
>JASHPR010000395.1 GCA_030038015.1 Streptosporangiaceae bacterium | reverse complement strand
TTTGCCGGGCTGCGGGCGCTGACGTACAGCATCCGGGCCGGCAAGGGGCCGTTCCGCAACATCAGCGTCGGCGGTGAGCACCTGCACCACTACATGTGGGGCATTGGCATGCTGTCCGGCGTCGGCGCGATCGCCGTCCGCGGCGAGGAGCAGCACCGCCGTCACCCGGCGGTCGCCGTCAGCTACGGCACCGGCCTGGCGCTCATCGTCGACGAGTTCGCCCTGCTGCTGGACCTGAAGGACGTCTACTGGGCCAGGCAGGGCCGGATCTCGATCGACATCGGGATCGGCGCCATCGCCCTGGCCGGGTCCTACTTCGCGGCGCTGCCGATGCTCCGCAGGCTGCAGCGGGAGCACCGGCAGAAGGTGGCCGCTCCCGAGCCGCCCGCAGCCGAGACGGCGCCCACGCCCGGGACGGCGCCCCCGACCGAAGCAGGCTGACGGCCGGCTGCGGCTTGCCCGGCCCCGCTCGCCGGCGGGCCCGGCCAGCGGCGCCGCGCCCTGTCAGCCGGTCTCGCTGACAAGCCCTCCCCACGACCAGCGCGGGATGCGCAGGCCGTCCGGCACCTGATCGGCAGACTGGTGATAGCGCAACATCGTGGTGGTGGTCGCCCACGCGAAGTAGTCGTGCAGCACCTGCCCGATCTGCTCGTCGCCGGTGAGGCCGCAGTCCGCCAGCGCCTGGTCGAAGCAGGCGATCGCCCGCCGGTCCATCTCCTCGTGCGGGCCGTTGCCGCTGTGGATCCGCACCACCGAGGTCTCATCGCCGTAGGCGGCCGTATACGTGGCGGGCCCGCCAAGCGCCTCCGCCCAGTACGCGGCGAGCCGTTCGGTGTGGTCGGGGCGGAAGCCGTGGCTGAACGCGTGGCTCACTATCTCGTCCGACATCACCCTGGCGTGCCACGCTCGGGCCAGGCGGAACAAGCCGTCTTCGCCGCCAACAGCCTCGTACACCGTGCGCATGCCCGGATCCTATTGGGCAGCAGCGATGACGCCCGGCGTCACGTTCACGGGGGCAGGCGGAAGACCCGCTCCGCGTTGCCGTGCAGGAAAAGTTCTGCTGTCTCCTCGCCGAGCTGGAGGCTGGGAAGCTCTTTCAGGCACTCAGCCGCGGGCCAGGCTGGGTGATTGGACCCGAACAGCACCTTGCGCCGGCCGTGGCCGCGCAGGTAGTCGACGAGCTCGCGGGGGTAGCGGCTGGCCTTGTAGGCGGAGGTGTCGATGTACACGTTGGGGTACTTGGTGGCCAGCGAGATCATCTCCGCGGTCCACGGGTAGCCGATATGGCCGCCCACGATGACCAGCTCGGGGAACTCCAGCGCGACGGTGTCCAGGTAGGGGATCGGCCGGCCCGGCTCGGACGGGCGCAGCGGCCCGGTGTGGCCGACCTGCAGGCAGAACGGGATGCCCAGCTCGATGCACTCGGCGTAGAGCGGATAGTAGCGGCGGTCGCTCGGCGGCAGGTCCCACAGCCACGGCACCACCCGCAGCGCCCGGAAGCCGAGGTCGCGGACGCAGCGCCGCAGCTCCCGGACGGCATCCATGGGACGGGCCAGGTCCACCGCGGCGACGCCGGCGAACCGGCCCGGGTAGCTGGCGACCATCGCGGCGACGGCATCGTTGGTGATCAGCGGCCCCCGCGGTCCCCACCAGGCGCACAGCATGCCGGTTCGCACGCCCGCGTCGTCCATCGCCGCCACGGTCGCCTCGACGGGAACCTCACCCCCGGCCAGCTTCCCGTGGGCCCAGCGCCGCAGCGAATCGAACATCGGGTCGGCCAGCAACTCCGCCGACGGATGCTGCATCCAGGCATCGATGATCACCATTTCAGCCCTCCGTTCCCGACGCAGGCTATCCCTGGCAGTCCCGCGGCCATCAGCCGCCGGCGCGTGGCGGTCAGGAACCCGCCGCCGCCCGGGCCGGGAACCGGACGGTGGCAGGAGCCGGCGATCGCTGCCAGCTCGCGGAAGCGGGGCTGCCAGCCGTGGCCGGTGAGCCAGCCGGGCGCCTCGTCGCCGAGGCCGCCCTTCCACAGCGGGGCGTACGGCTGCAGGCCGGGCATCTGCCGGGCGTGGCCGGCCAGCGCGGCCGCGGACGCAGGGCTGTGCTCGAACGCCAGGCGGCTCGCCGGCGCGGAAAGCCCGGTGACGCTGGCGCGCGTGGTGGCCACGGATTGGCAGACGCCGGACCTTAAGCGTTCTTTCAGGTTGTCATCCAAAGTGCCGGACCGCCCGTCATAGTTGCAGCGAAAGACGCTGGCAGTTGCCAGCCGGATCTGTGCGTCTTGCGAAGCGCCTGGGGGCCCCCGGGCGCTGCGTGCTGCTGTTGCATCCGCGTCAGGGGAGGAGAGCGTCATGTACCCCCACGTGGTGATGAACGCTGCCCTCGGCGTTCCCAGGATCGACATCGCGCAGTGGTGGAACCTGCACCACGTCCTGCCCATCGGCGTGGTCGGCATCATCTCCTGGTCGGTCTGGCTGACCAGGTTCAGCCTGTCCCGGCTGTACCGGCCGCGGCCGAACGGGTTCACGGCCACGACGTCGGCGGTGATCCCGGCGTTCCGCGAGGACCCCGACATCCTGGACCGCTGCCTCGACTCGTGGCTCGCGGAAGGGCCGACCGAGATCATCGTCGTCCCCGACGTCGAAGACACCGAGGTCATCCGGCGGCTGCAACAGCGGGCCGCGTCCGAGCCCAGCCTGGTCGTCCTCCCGTTCCGGCATACCGGCAAGAGGTCGGCGCTCGGCGCGGGGATCCGGCAGGCGCGGGGTGACATCCTCGTGCTCTCGGACTCTGACACCGCCTGGCTGCCGGGGCTGCTCAGGGCGGTCCAGGCGCCGTTCGCAGATCCCAAGGTCGGCGGGGTCGGCACCCGGCAGAACGTCTACCTGGCCAAGACCAGCGTGTGGCGGCGGGTCGCGGACTGGATGATCGACGTCAGGTACCTCGACTACGTCCGCGCGCAGTCCCGGGCGGGCGCGGTGGCCTGCCTGTCCGGGCGCACCGTCGCCTACCGCCGCAGCGTGGTCATGCCCGTGCTCGAGCACCTGGAAGACGAGTTCTTCCTCGGCCGCCGCTGCATCTCCGGCGACGACGGGCGCCTCACCTGGCTCGTCCTGGCGTCCGGGTACAAGACCGTGTACCAGTCCAATGCCCGCGCCGTGTCGATGTTCCCGCACACCGGGCGCGCCTTCCTCAAGCAGCGGCTGCGCTGGAGCCGCAACTCCTACCGCTGCTACCTCACCGCGATGTGGAAAGGCTGGCTCTGGCGCCAGCCGTTCATCTGCCAGCTGAGCGTCCTGCAGGTGATGCTGACGCCGCTGACCATGGGCTTCGCCATGACCTACCTGTTCGCGTGGGTGCTGCATCCCGGCCTGGTCATCCCCCTGATCGCCGTCGGGTGGCTGCTGTGCGGCCGTGCCCTGCGCGGCATCTCGCACCTGCGCGAGAACCCCGGCGACTTCTGGCTGCTCCCGCTGGTCGCGGTGATGACCATCGTCGTCGCGCTCCCAGTGAAGACCTACGCCTTCCTGACCATGAACGTCCATGGCTGGCTCACCCGCGACAGCGACCAGATCGGTGGCGAGGCGCAGTCCGCTGCGACGCTGCTCTAGGAGACCGACGTGACCCCGACTCCCCGCCCCGACGCCGGCCCGACGATCAGCCACAGCTGGTACGCCGTCGTGCTGGCGCTGCTGCTGTTCGCCGCGCTGGCCGCCACCCCGTCGATCCTCACCCTGCTGCACCTGCGCTCGGAAGGAGCGCCGACGACGAGCCATGGCGTGCGGCTGCTGCCGGCGCCGGCCGCGCCGCCCCGGGTCCCGCTGTCCGCGGTCGCGCAGCCCATCGACCCCGGCCAGCCGCCCGCGCG
>JASHPR010000394.1 GCA_030038015.1 Streptosporangiaceae bacterium | reverse complement strand
CGCCCTAGTCGCCGAGCTCGAAGCCCTGACCCTGGCCATCGCCGACACCGACCCGCGGGCGAAACGCCGCCCCGCCGCCCCGCCCGCCACACCAGGCAAACCATCGCATAACACTGTGGCCGCGCCGCGCTTAACCTGTGGACACGCCCGCGATCAGCGCCCGTTACCACAGGTCACCGCCAAACGTGAGGACCTGACCCCCAGGTCAGAGGGTTGTTCGCGAGCAGCCGGGAGCAAACCGATCGCTGGTCACTGGCCGCCAAGGGGAGTGCTCTACTGCTGGGCTTTGGCGCGTTTGCAAAGGTCAGCGGGGGTTCGGTGGCGTTCTTGCGGCAGGTTATGGGAGCGCGGATGGGAGCTGATTCGGCCGCTAGGCCGCTGAGCGACGCATAAGCAAGTGCCAGGTTGGTTGTGGGTGGGGGAGCGGGAGCATGCAAGATCAGAGCGATCTGTGCGTCCGTTTCGCCGACCGAGGCGAGGTCCACATCAAGTACCCGGTGCCAAGAACCAACCGTCAAGGCGAGCGCGTGCGTTCAACTTCGGCAGAGTGGAGGGGGGACCGCGGCGAGTTCAGGGCGTCAGGCGCGGCATGGCGCCTAACGTGCGCCCATACCGCGGACGGAGTCGGCCTCGATCGTCATGATCATCCGTGTCTCGGGGCGCCCGCTGAAGTTCGGATACGGTCGGCCGAGGTACTTGCCGGAGATCTCGTCGATGCTCTGCGCGCCGCCCTCGGTCGTGGTCGCGATAACGCGGCCGCGCACCGCGAAGTAGCGCCTGGTGTTGTCGGGATCGACGACGTTCACCGCCACGTGCGGGTCACGGGCGACGTTCCTCGCCTTCTGCGAGCGGTCCGGGGTGTTGATCAGGATGTGCTCGCCGTCGGTACTGACCCAGGTCTGGGTGAGCTGCGGCGAGCCGTCGGGCATGATAGTCGCGATGAAGCACAGGCTCGGGCGGCCGAGCAGGTCAAGCAGCTCGTCCGGTAGCGGTACGGGCACGGAGGACTCCTCGCACGGTTAGGCCGCGTCATTCGCAGACGGTAGTGGACCGCGGTCCCGCCGAGGGCGGACCGAGGTCACCTACTGGATCGATCGCCCGCTCTGGGAAAGGGCATCGCCACCGGCCTTGGCCATGCCCGCTGCCAGGCGGGCGGAGATCGGTCCACGTGCCCTGGTCACGCTGGTGTGGCGCGCTGCTCGGCGATCGAGTTGCCGCCGTCTATGACCAGGTATTGCCCGGTGATGTAGGAGGCGCCGGGGCTGGCCAGCCAGGCAATGGCGGCGGCGACCTCGTCGGGGGAGCCGCTCCGCCCAGCCGGGGTGGCCCGCCCTTGGCCGCGCTCTTCGAGGGTCTGGGACCCCGTTGCTATCCAGCCTGGGGCGACGGCGTTGACGGTGATTCCGTGCCGTGCGGTGTCGACCGCGGCCGCGCGGGTGAGGCCGACCATGCCGGCCTTGGCAGTGGCGTAGCCGGCATCCGCGCGTATCGCCATCACCGGGCCGGTCACGCTGGCCACCATGATGATCCGTCCCCAGCCGCGGCTGATCATGGCCGGCAGCGCCGCCTTGGTGACCAGGAAGGCGGTCGTGAGGTTGCGGGCGAGCGCGGCCTGCCAGGTAGGCAGGTCCATAGACTGCACCGTGCCGGACTCGAACACCGGAACAGCGGCGGAGATCATGCCGGCGTTGTTGACCACGATGTCCAGCCGTCCCCAGTGATCCAGCGCAGCCGACACAAGCTGGGACGCGGAGTCGGCGTCGGTGAGATCCGCGGCGACCCCGGCCGCGTCGAAGCCCGCGCCGCGCAATTCGCTGACCCTGTCGTGGACGCGTGAGGTGGTGGCGCTGATCATCACGGCGGCGCCGAGTTCGGCGAGCAGCCTCGCGGCGGCGAACCCGATGCCATCGGGGCTGCCCGTGCCGGTGACCACCGCGACCCGGCCGGACAGATCAAACAATGCTGGGATGGCCATTGCCCGATCTTAATGAGCCCCGGCGCCAGATCTTCTGGCCTGCGCGAAGGCGGCCAGGCGGTGGGGGACCTGCCGGGCGGGTTCGCAGCGTGCCCGCGCCCAAGTTCTTACCTGCCACCATCTCGCGGGCAGTCACCGGGCCAATTTTCCATGCCCTCTTGACATCAGCGGCCCTCACGGGCGCCGCGTTGAGCTACGTCAGGGCAGCGAGTGCGGTTGGAGTGCCGTGCCGTGCGGCGTGCGTACCGCGGCCTTGTTGGCTAATCGTAGGTGGCGTCCTGGGACAGCGCTGCGGATCACGGACCTGCGGATGCTGGCCCCATCTTGATCACACAGCGTGGTCGGCAGCTCAGTGGTGGTTGCACTAGCCGCCGATATGCGCGGGCGCTGAGGTTAGAACCGATATGCGCAGGCGCTGAGGTTAGAAGGGGTCGTTCTGGGTCGGCACAGAGCTGGATGTTCTGCCTGTCGGCCAGGAGGCCCTCGGCGGGGACGGGGGCTGATGGGCGTGGTGGCGGGGTCGAACGCCTGCCGACCGCTGTGGCCTGGCTTGATAATGATGGGCCAGGGCCGCGGTGTATCGTCTGTCACCCGCGGGCGGGCGCTGCCGCGCGGCCAGCCGGTGACGGAGATGCGGCGGGCATTTGCGGGCTGCCGGTGCGGTGCGCCAGAGGTGTGAGGGTGCTGATCAGCGTTCGCTGGGGTCGGGTGGCTCCGGGCCGTGTGGCGTCGATGGTTGCGGAGCTTGCGGATCAGGCCACCGGCTCAGCGTTCTTGCTTGTTGATGCTGCGGTGACGGCCTTGGCCTGGTTGCGGGCAGCTCGAAAGCGTTGCTGGGCACCCTGCTTGGTCAGTCCGTAGCACGCGCCGATCTCATTCCACGTGGCTCCGGCCTTGCGGGCGGCCTCAACCTGGGCGGCCTCCAGCTCTTCTGCCGCTTCTCGCAGGCGCCGGGCGGCTTCGAGCCGGCTGATCGGTCCGTCGGCGGCGTCGAGAGCGCTGAGCGCGGCAAACATCCGCTTGACAGGACTCTTGGGAGCCACCATCAAAGCTTATTCGACAACTGCACCCGGTCAATGATACGTTGACACTGTTGGTCAACATTTCGTTGACCAGCCCGGGCCGGGAAGTGGGGGTGATACGCGTGGCCAAGAAGAGCAAGAAGAGCAAGAAGAGCAAGAAAGGGAAGAAGTAGTAGTTCCCCAGCCTGGGCGGCAGCGGTTCGGCGATGTACCGCTGCCGTCCGCACGACGAGACCTGGGCCGGGCAGGAGTCCGGCCCGAGAGCCGCCCCGCATGCCAGCACAGCCGCCTGGACGCCGCTGCCACCGTCGCGGCGGAGGCCTCAGCCCAGTCCTGGCCATGATCTGCGGGAGATCGGCCGTGGACCGGATTCCCGGCGGGGCGGCGCAGACGTACCGACCGCTGACCGCGCGGCTGGCCGTGGAGCCGGGCGAGACGTCGCCCATCTGCTCGATGTCACCGGGAATCGGATGTCGATGCCGAGCGGCGCGTCCCAGGCTGGCTCCAGGTCCTTGGTGCATTACCGGGTGGCCGCGCACCGCAGCCCGCGCGGCGGCCACGCCGCCCGTCAACTCCACGAAATCGAGCGGCCCAACAGGATGCCGGAGCCGCCGATCTGATCGGCCGCCCGCTTGGTCACTGTGGCCGCCTGCGCTGCACGAAAGATCGTTCCAGGCGGCCCCACCCCGTGCAACCCGGACATTGCGGAGGGGGCGTCGGCCGGATCTAGCCGCGGCCGGGGTCGTGTGCCAGCCACAGGACGCCCAGGGGCGGCAGGGTCAGGGTGGCGGAGTAGTCCAGGTCGTTCCAGCCGGGGCCTTCGGCCGTGACGGCGCCGGTGAGGGTGTTGCTGCCGCCGAAGTCCGCGTGATCGGAGTTGAGGATCTCGGCCCATCGTCCCGGCTGGGGAAGTCCGATGCGGTAGTCATAGCGAGGCACCGGGGTGAGATTGGCCAGGCAGGCCACGGGGCGCCCGGCTGAGGCCGGGAACCGCAGGAACGACAGCACGCTGTTGCCGGAATCGTCGGGGTCGATCCAGCGGAAGCCGCCCCAGCTGAAGTCCTGCTCCCACAAGGCGGGTTCGGCGCGGTAGACGGCGTTGAGCGCCCGCACCAGTGCCTGCACTCCGGCGTGCTCGGGGTAGTCCAGCAGGTGCCAGTCCAGGCTGCTGTCGTGATTCCATTCGTCGTTTTGGGCGATCTCGCCGCCCATGAACAGCAGCGGCCTGCCGGGATGCGCCCACATCCAGGCCAGCAGCGCGCGCAGGTTCGCGAACTGCTGCCACCGGTCGCCCGGCATCTTGCCGAGCAGCGATCCCTTCCCGTGTGCCACCTCGTCGTGGCTGAGGGGCAGGATGAAGTTCTCGGTGAACGCGTACAGCAGCGCGAAGGTGAGCTCGTGATGGTGGTAGCGCCGGTGCACCGGGTCCTTACCGAAATACACCAGGGTGTCGTTCATCCAGCCCATGTTCCACTTGAACCCGAAGCCGAGCCCGCCCAGGTAGGTCGGGCGGGAGACCGCCGGCCAGGACGTGGATTCCTCCGCGACCAGCATGACCGAGGGATGGTCCCGGTAGATCACCTCGTTGACCTCCTTGATGAAGTCGATGGCCTCCAGGTTCTCCCGGCCGCCGAACCGGTTGGTGACCCACTCGCCCTCGCGGCGCGAATAATCCAGGTACAGCATCGAGGCGACCGCGTCGACGCGCAGCCCATCCAGGTGAAACTCCTCGATCCAGTACAGCGCGTTAGCCAGCAGGAAGTTGCGGACCTCGTGCCGCCCGTAGTTGAACACCAGGGTGCCCCAGTCCGGGTGCTCACCCAGCCGCGGGTCGGCGTGCTCGTACAGCGCCGTGCCGTCAAAGCGGGCCAGCGCCCAGTCGTCCTTGGGGAAGTGCCCGGCCACCCAGTCGACCAGGACCCCGATCCCGGCCTGGTGCAGCCGGTCGACCAGGTACCGGAAATCATCCGGGGTCCCGAACCGCGCCGTCGGCGCGTAGTACCCGGTCACCTGGTACCCCCAGGAGCCGGAGAACGGGTGCTCGGCGACCGGGAGGAACTCCACATGGGTGAAGCCGAGGTCGGCCAGGTAGCTGGGCAGGATCTCGGCCGCCTCGCGGTAGGTCAGCGGACGCCACCCGCCCTCGGCGTCCTGGGCCATCCGCCACGAGCCCAGGTGACACTCGTAGATCGATATCGGGGCGCGCAGCAGGTCCGTGGCCGCCCGGGCGGCGAACCACGCCGCATCCTGCCATTCGTGCCTGCTCCGGGTGACGATGCTGGCCGTGGCTGGCGGGACCTCGGTGGCAAAGGCAAACGGGTCGGCCCGCAGGCTCACCTGCCCATGCCCGCTGACCACCTCGAACTTGTAGCGCGCGCCGGGACCCACTCCGGGCAGGAAGATCTCCCAGACCCCGGAGCTGCCCAGCACTCTCATCGGGTGCAGGCGGCCGTCCCAGCCGTTGAAGTCGCCGACGACCCGGACCGACCGGGCGCCGGGCGCCCACACCGCGAATGACGTGCCCGGCGTGCCCTGATGCACGCGCACCTGCGCCCCCAGATGACGCCACAGCCCCTCATGCCGGCCCTCGGCCAGCAGATGAAGGTCGAGCGGCCCGAGCGTGGGCCCGTACCGGTACGGATCATCGGCCGTCACCACGACCTCACCGACCTCACCCGGGTAATACGTCTCCAGGCGGTAGTCCGGGATATCGGGTCCCTCCAGCACCCCGGCGAACACCCCGGCCGGGTGCACGCGGCGCATCTGGACCCGCTGCTCGCCGGCCACGATGACCATGCAGGCCGCGTCCGGACGCCACCCGCGGATGACCACCCGGCCGCGGCCCTCGCCGTCCCGCTCGGGATGAGCACCCAGCACGTGGTGCGGATCGTGATGCTGCCCAGCGACCAGGCGCTCAACGTCCCCGCTATCCGCCATCAGGCCGAAATCACCCGGTGAGTTCATACTGGTTTCCTTCCGGCCCGCCTGCTCTACTTCGCCGTCTTCCCGGTTGGCTTCGTCGCAGGAGCGGCAGCCTTCTTGGCGGCCCGCGCCGGCGGCGCCTTCTTCGCGGCCGGCGGGACCGCTTCGGCCAGCGCGGTCAGGTCAACAACACAGTCGTCTCCGCCGAAGCCGTTGGGAACGTAGGCGTCCGCGGCCCAGTCGTTGTCCCACCGCTCGCCATCGAGCAGGTACCGGAACCGGTAGGCCCGCCCCGCTTCGAGGTCAACCGTCACGCTGAACCCTCCCCCGGCGTCACGGCGCATAACGTCGGCGCCGGCTGACCAGTCGTTCCATTCCCCGCACACCGCCGCGGTCTGGGCGCCCACACGGCGATCGAGGGTGAATGTGACGCTAGCCCTGCCCTTCGCTCCCCTAGACTTGATCATCTTCGCCTCCGCTCAGGCTGGCCTGCGTCCACCGGACGCCGGATGCTACCCGGTCCGGGCCTGAAGGGCAGACGAGATCGGCAGCAGGAGCCTGCGATGCCCTTCCCCGCCAGCTGACGACATGACCTTTGCAAGCGCCAGGTCCGCGAAACCAGGGCCGAAAGGCCCCCAATCGAACCAAAGCCGAAAGGCCCTTGAGACACGTGCGCCAGACCGAACTTGATTCCCAAGATCAAGCAAGTTCCGGCTAGACCGCGCGGATGCCCCTCTGAGCCGCCACATCCCAGGATGATGCGCCCAGAACCGATCATCTGCGCGCTGCCGAACGTGTGGTCCGCGCAGCTGTCAGCCGCTCAGAGTCGGCGATCTCGCAGAACGCCGGGCCTGAAATCGGATCACCCTCAGTGACTGGGCCTGGTCAGCGCTGATCGCGCGAATAGCCGCCGTTATGCCGCCGCTGCCAGCAGCGGGATCGGTATTTCGTCCATGCCGCGCCGATGGGGGTGATCTGTGCTGGGGATGTCATCTTCTTCGGTGGGCACTGCCTGTGTGCCACCCGCCGCGCCCGGGCCGTCCGGTTCCGGTGCGCGTGCTTTTGCGTGGCCAGCGCTGCGCATGCCGGCCGTCTTTGCCGCCGGCTACCCGGTCGTCTCCAGTACGGGGCTGATCACCTGCAGGCTCACGCAATCGATCAGGCCGAGGTCGGTCATCGCATAGTCGGGTATGGCCGTCACCGACAGGAAGATCATGTACATGAAGGGTGAGGGGAAGCTGCAGCCGAGTTCGCGTGCCGCGTCGTCGAGTTCTGCCTCCCGGGCGGCCATTTCTTCGGGCGGCAGGTCCGCCACGATGCCACCGATCGGCAGGGCAAGCCAGGCCAGGACCTCGCCGCCGCGGACGACCACCTGGCCGCCGCCTGCCTCGGCGACCCGGTTCACCGCTTCGGCCATGTCCGCCGGGTTGGTTCCGATGCACAGAATGTTGTTGTCGTCGGGCGAGGCGGAGGAGGCCATGGCCCCCTCCCGCAGCCCAAAACCGGAGATGAAGGCCACCGGATGGTGGGAGGTCTTGCCGAAGCGCTCCACGACGGTCACATACAGGGTGTCCTGAGCAATGTCCGGATGCACGATGCCGTCGTGCACGGCCAGGGTGACCTCACGGCGTTTGCGCACGAACGGCACGTCCGGGGACATCTGCATGGACAGCACGCGGACGGACCGCGCTGCCGGGTCCGCGCGAACCTGGAAATCCGCTGGCGCGGCCCGCCGGTTGCGGAACGTCCGCAGCAGCCCGTGGCTTCGCGCCGGTGGCTTGGCCGGCTGGATCATCCGGCCGTTTTCCGCCACCAGCCGTCCTTTGGCGATCACCTTCTCTACCTGGAATGCCGCAAGGTCGCCGCCCACCAGCAGAATGTTGGCCAGGCGCCCTGGGGATATGGACCCGAGCAGGCCGTCGATCCGGTAGATCTGGGCGCAGTTGATGGTGGCGATCTGGATGGCCTTGACCGGGTCGATCCCGTGCCCGATCGCCATGCGCACCAGCCGGTCCAGGTGACCCTGCCGAAGGACGTCAGAGGCGGTCACATCATCGGTGCAGAACCCGACCCGGTCTGTCGTCGCCCCGCTCTCGGTGACGGCCTTGATGTTCTCGTCCAGCAGGTGCGCGACGGAGGACTCACGAAGCATCACATGCATGCCGCTGCGCAGCTTCGCCAGGGTCTCGGCTGCGGAATAGCACTCGTGGTCAGCCCGCACCCCCGCGCACAGCAGGGTGGCCAGCCGCGGGCCGCTGGCCATGGGGGCGCAGCCAAGCACGGGCAGCCGGTTGCGGGCAGCCAGGTCCAGCGCACTGATCACCGCCGCATCGCGCTCGGTAATGAATTCCTGGACCGTCTCCCAGATGCCCACGCACTCGGGCCACACCTGCGCCTGCCGGTGCTGCTGCGGCCCGAACGTGAACCCCACCGTGGACTCGGGATAGGTGTACGGCATCTTCGCCGGGGCCGCCCACAGCACCGACAGCGGGCTGCGCCGGGCCTCATCCAGGAACTCCCGGACGCCTGCCAGGCCAGCCACCACGAAGATCTGGTCCAGCCCGGAGACCACGCTCGTGGTACCGAACGGCACCACGGCGTTCGCGAACATGGTGACCGACAGCTTGCTGCACTCCAGATGGATGTGCCCGTCGATCAGCCCGGGGACCAGATAGCGGGCCGCCGCATCGACGAGGACGGTCTCGGGGCCGACATAGTCGCCGACATCCCCCACCGCCACGATCCGGTCCCCGGCGACGGCCACGTCCGCCGGGTAGATCTCCGCGGTGAACACGTTGACCAGCCGCCCGCCCCGGATCGCCAGGTCAGCCGGGCGGGCCGCCGCTGCGGCGTCGAGCAGGTCCCAGTCCATCACCAGCCCCCTTCAGGCCATCGCCACCAGCACCACACCCCCACCGGGGCCCGGCTGGCCAGCTCGCGGATCGCGGGCAGGCCGGCGCGGCAGACCACATCCGCCGCCATGGCGCCACCGGGCAGCAGTCCGGCCAGTCCGGCCACCCACCCCGGGGCAGGGGTGACGGCTGGCGTCCCCCGGCGCAGGAGATGGCTGGCTGGCTGTCCTCGCTGCGACAGGCCAGGGCGCTCGCGTCGCAGCCCCGCCGGCCAGGCCCCGCCGCATCATCGGCCCGCACGCTTGCATCTTGCCGCATCCGCCATCCGTGACCGTAGACCCGGCAACGCGAAATGCGCCAGTGCCGCCGTATGCACGGACGTCAGCTCGATGCCAATCAAGACGCTGGCCGACCAGATCCGGGTAATTCTGTGCGCCCGCGAGCCGGGGTGTGAGAGGGTCCGCCTTGCCCCTAGCATCCGGGGCAGAGCCCTCGAGGCCGTCGGCCTCGATTGCGCTCAGCGGACGTCGTGGGGCGACGGCCACGGCGGGCGGCAGGGTCCGGAATCACGGCTCGCCGGGTCCACCGGGAGGCCAGTGGAGTGCAAGCCGGGTGCGTTCACACGGCGGATACTGGATGGGATGCAGATGAGCCGTGAGCAGGCAGCCCCAGGCAGGGCGCTGGCAGGGACGATCGACGGGACCGAGGGCCTGCGACCCGGCCAGGCCAACTTGCGGCTGCTGGCCGTGGACCCGGAGGTTCGGGGGCGCGGTGTGGGCGCTGGTCCAGGCGTGCGTCCAGGTCGCCCGCCGGGCCGGCAAGGAGGCCGCCACCTTGCACACCACCGAGCAGATGGTCGCCGCGCAGCGTATCTACCCGGCACTGGGCTTCCGGCGCGATCCGTCCCGCGATATGGAGCTGCACCCCGATCTGGTCCTGCAGGCCTTCCGGCTTCCGCTCCGGTCACTCGACGAGAAAGTGGGCATCACGCCCGGCATCCAGGACCGGTCGGCACAGGCCGGAACGGCGGGCGCCGGGCCGGTGATCTGCGTAACCAGGCTATTGTGCCGCTGATCAGATGTGGGAGGTTCGGCAGTGAACGGCACCAGGCAGCGAGATTCCGCCCCGCTCACGGTCTCAAGCCCTGACCTGCCGGGGGGCAGGTTCCGGCGCGAGTTCACCTGCGACGGCGCGAACCGGCGACCCCGCCTGCAATGGAACACCCCGCCATCGGGCACCCGCGAGCTGGCCATTGAAATGCTCGACCCCGACGCCCCGGGAGGCACCTTCACCCACTGGCTGGCCTACGGGATCCCTCCCACCATCTCCAGCCTGGCGGGTTTGCCGGCCGGCACGCTGGAAGGCGTCAACGACTTCGGCCGCCGCGGCTACGGAGGCCCCTGCCCACCCCGGGGCGCTGCGCATCACTACCACTTCGTGGTCCTTGCGCTAGACACCCGGCTGGGCCTGGCCGCCGGGGTGACCAGGTCCGCCCTGGAGTCACGCCTCACCGGTCACGTGCTGGTCAAGGGCGAGCTGGTCGCGACCTACCAGCGCGCGTGATCGCATCCCTGCCCGGCCGGCGATCGATGCCGCGGCCTGGTGCCGGCACGATGCTGCGGGCGGTCGCAGGCGCGGACACGTTGATCAGTCTGGGCCCGCACGCCGTCCGCGTCGGCCTGCCGCCCGCGATGGCCGCCGTCCGCCTGGCGAACCTGACCAGGGGCGGCAGCCTCGCCGGCGCGTCGCACCGGGTGTACCGGGATGGCACCGAGGCGGTGCTGCGCGTCGGCCCGCTCGGCGACGTGCCCGGCCTGGCCAAGCTGGTCCGGGTCCGGTTCCTCGACCCGGCGTGGTCGCAGCGGGGCATGAGCGCCGGCTTCCGGTGGGAGGCTGCCGGCGACACTGCGGCCTTATTCCCGGTCCTGGACGCCGACCTGGTCTTGTCGCCCGCGTCGCCGGGCAGGTGCACGCTGGCGTGCTCGGGGGTCTGCCGGCCGCCGCTGGGCCGGGCCGGCGCCGCCGCCGGCCGCGCCGTCATGAGCCACGTGGCGGCGGCCACGATCCGCGGCCTGCTCCGGCACCTGGCCGCCGAGATAGCCAGCCCGTCACCAGTGCCCAGCCCGCAGGTCACCGGCGACCTCATCGCGCAGCCGGCCATTGCACCAGAGGAACCCGGCTAGGGGCAGGCCGGTCGGCCTTGCCAGGCCTGGCCGCAGGGACGGACCATGGCCAGGGTGCGGATCTGGGCGAAGTGCGCAAGACGAGCCCCGGCCGCGGGTGCCGATCCCGGCCGCCAGGCTGACTTCCTGATCGCGACGGCCACCCGCGCCGCCGGTGCGGAACACCCAGCCGTGGCGGTCCCGGGTGCGGCGGCATGCGATCGAGGTGCATGCCGATCCGGGCCGCAGGCTGCGCGTGGACCCGGCAGGCCGGGAGATGCCGATCAGCTGCGGCGCCGCGCTGTCCGGGCCGCGGCCCGGGGTGCGGCCGTCAGCCACCAGGCGGCCTGCCCCTGCCGGAAAGCCCGAAGGTCCCGCCGGCCCGGGACCTTCGGCCCTGCGCGCGGACCCCCGGGAGGTTATCGGATAACACACGCAGGGAGGATCCCGCGAGGACGCGACGATGCGGCCAGCAACCGCACACCACGCAATCTGGATCTGCGAGAAGCCGGATCGGGATCCCCCTGCAAAATGCTGCCAGGCAACGGCACCGGTAACACCTGTGGAGTCAGAACCGCCACCCACCCCAGCAGCAGCCCGTCCCGGGCGCCACGAGGCCGGCACCGGGCAGCTAGCCGGCACCCCCGCAGTGCGTAAGCCTGCCGAATTCGCAGGAATTCATGCTCGGCACCCGGCGCGTGTACCCACCACTGCTCAAGTGAGTGACGCTGCGTGATCGGAGCAGGCTCGCCGCTTGACGTTCCCGATCCGCCTGAACCTTCGGGGCAGTGATGGGGCTGGCGGCTGTGGTTGCACTGATTCCGGTGATCTGGGCGGCCAAGGGCCTTGCTGGCCTGGCTTTCAGCTACGTCGGTTGTTGTCTTGTACTGAGGGAATCAGTTCTTGGCGGGAGGACCAACGGCCATGACTGGCTGAGGCAGTCAGGCACACCGTTGGTCATGAGGCTGGTCACAATGGTCGTCGCGATCGCGCCCGGCAGCGCCTGGCTGCGCGCCGACGCGTGCGGCGTGGGCGGTTGGCGGCACCGCCTGGGGCTGGCCCCTCTTGCCGGCGCTGGGGCCCGTCACCCCCCCGGCGGCCGATCGTCGACCTGCGGCATCGGCGGGCGCTCATCTTGTCCGCCGCGGCATGGGTGGCTGGGGAGGCTGAGTGGATGAGAACGCGGTCACGGCTGCCCCGTGGCGTGCTGGTCGCCGCCGGGCCGGTTGTGCTGATCGTGGCCGGGATCGTGGGCTACCTGGGGTTCGGCTATTCACCGTGGATGGCGGTGGCCATGACCTTGCTCACGTTGACCACAGTTGGGTTCGCCCCCGGCACTCGTCTGCCGACCGGTGTGCTGGTCTTCACGGCCGGGCTGGCCTTGCTGGGCGTCGGCCTGTTCCTGGTCATCTTGGGCCTGGCCGCAACCGCGATCGTAGAAGGCCGGGTGGGCCTGTTCTCGCGGAGCCTCCGGATGCGCCGGCGTATTGACGAGCTGCGCGGGCATTTCATCGTCTGCGCCTACGGCCGGGTCGGCCGGGCCATCGCCCGCGAGCTGGAGGCCGAGGGCGTGCCGTTCATTGTCGTGGACAGCAAGGCCGAACTGGAACCGGACCTGGAACGCGACGCACAGTGCTACCTAATCGGCGACGCCTCGGACGAGGCGGTCTTGCGCAAGGCAGGGATCGAACGGGCACGAGGGCTGATCTGCGCGGTGGACTCCGACGCCGAGAACGTGTTCATCACCATCGTCGCCCGCTCGCTCAGCCCTGAACTGCTGATCGTCGCCCGGGCCGCACGGGAACACTCGGCCGACCGGCTGTACCGGGCCGGCGCTACCCACGTGGTGTCGCCTTATGTGACCAGCGGGCGGCGAATGGCGAATCTGGCCGTCCGGCCCCACGTGGTGGAGTTCTTCGATGTTGCACGCGCCGGCCAGCCCGGGCTGCGGCTCGAGGAACTGGAGATCACCGAGGGGTCCCCGCTGGTGGGCAGGACCTTGCAGCAGCTCAGCGGGCCAGCAGTGCCATTGCTGATCCGTCGCCGCGACGGGCAACTGCTCGCCAACCCCTCCCGCAAGCTTCAGCTGCAGGCCGGTGACGTGCTCATCGTCTCAGGTCAGGCCAGCGACCTGACTCCGCTCGACCGCGAATAGGACACCTGCACCTCATCACCGGCTCACCACGCTTGCCTGGTCCACGGCTAACATCACCGGCCGCGGCATGCCAGATCACTGCCGGAAGATACCCAGATCCGGAGCCGGTTGTCATGCGCGCGCCGACCGTCGCCCATGAGGCAATGTTCAGCCGACCGTAATCGGCGCTCGGCGCTGGAAGCCTGACGCTCGTACGCGCAGATGCGCACTTTCCGTGATGGGCCCGGGCTGCCTGCACTGGTACCGAGAGCCGGCCTGGGGAACGATGCTGGCTAGTGCTCGCGCCACGCTGGGCACTCGCACGCATTCCATACCCGGTGGCACGGTGTCGATCCGGCAGGACGCTGGCCCCACCGACGCGGCACGACCGAACTGGCAGCAGGAGGAGAGGAGGCGCTTGACGTGGACGTGGAGAATCTCCTGGCGAAGGCGGCGGACAATCTCTCGGTGCGCCGCGCGTTCGGCACCGCGTACGAGAAGGACGGCATGCTCGTCATCCCGGTCGCGATCGTGGCCGGCGGAGGCGGCGGGGGCACAGGACGTAACCGGCGCGGTAACCCGGCCGCCGGTCCCGGTAGCCCGCCCGGGGAGGCCGCCACGGCGCGCGACATCACACCGCAGGACCCGGGGCGCGCAGAGGCAGGCGGGGGCCTCGGCGGGCTGGTGCTGCCCTCAGGCGCCTACGTCGTGAAGGGCGATCAGGTCCGC
>JASHPR010000393.1 GCA_030038015.1 Streptosporangiaceae bacterium | reverse complement strand
GGCGGGCTGGGCCGTGGCGGGCTGGGCCGTGGCGGGCTGGGCCGTGGCGGGCTGGGCCGTGGCGGGCTGGGTCGCGGCGGCCCGCGGCAGATAGTCCAGCCGCTCCTCGACGATCTCGGTAACCTCCTCGCGGGGCGTGATCAGCTCGAACACGCCGCGGTCCACCTGCCAGTAGCCGAGCTGTTCCGCCTGGTAGGCGTCGTGGCCGAGATAGGCGATGTGCAGCCGGTCGCCGAGATCGTCGAGCACAATGCAGCGCTCGCCGCGGAACAGGCCGACCGGCCGGGACTCCCACAGCGCCTGCACCTCCTCGACGCGCAGTTCCTTGCGCCAGTGGCCGGTCGCGGGCTCGAAGCCGAGTTCCTCGGGCGGCGGGCAGGCGGCGAACAGCACCACATCACCATCGGACGGGCCGACCCCGGCCTCGTACGGTGCGCCGCGGTAGCGGGCCATGAGCCGGTAACGCATACTCAGATCGCCTCCACCGGGCGCAGCCAGACCTGCCCGTCAAAGCGGGCGATGAACTCCTCCCTGGCCGGGGTGATCCGGTGAATCTCGGCCCCGACGGGCACCGGCACCGGGTCAAGGTAGAACTCGGCGACCAGGTGATCCCGGGAGGACGTGTAGCCGGTGCCCGTGAACGGTGGCTTGGCGGACCAGTCACCGCCCCGGTCGGCAGAGTAGGGGACCAGGTAAGACTCCGGGCCTACGGCGTTCCAGCGCAAGACGTACACCTCCGTGATGTCCGGGCCGAAGTCCGATCCCTCATAGCCCAGGTCCAGCCCCGCGTAGTACTCCGCCGGGCTGGCGAACGAGCTGTCCTGCACCCGGTAGACGAACCCGGCGATAATCGCCCTGCGGCCGGTCAGGTACGGCTCGACAAGCCGGGGCGGGATCACCTTCTGCATGAGTGTCCCCGGCCTGATGGCCACGGTTGCCTGGTCAGCCTGGCGCACGCGCTCCCCTGTGCTCAACGTTGCTGCGGTCCCATGAGAGTCTCACATTGCGAAATCCGTCCTCAACTGCTTCGGCTGACCCGCTGGCACCAAGCGCCAAGGCACCTGCGCCGGCGGGAGCACCCGGCCTGCCTCTAGAGTGTGGTGGTGTTCCCCGCCACGGGTGACCAGGCCCTGTTCCGCAACGACGACGGCTCAGCCGAGCCGGGCGTCGTGGCCGCGCTGGCGGCGTTCGGGTCCGGCCAGGGAAGCGAGCACGCCGCGCTGACCGCCCTGGCGGGCTCGCGGCTGCTGGTCCCGATCGTCGCCACGGCCGGGGGCGGCGTGGACCCGGGGCAGGCCGGCGCGGGCGGCGGCGCCAGGGGAAGCGAGATATCCGTGCCCACGCTCGTCGGCCGCGACGGCAGGCCGGCGATTCCCGTTTTCACCTGCCTCGAGACGCTGGCAAGGTGGCGCGAGCAGGCACGGCCCGTGCCGGCGACGGCAGCCCAGGTGTGGCGGGCCGCCGCCGATGAGGCGTGCGCGGTAGTGGTGGACATCGCCGGGCCGGTCCCGTTCGCCGTCGAGGGGGCCCGGCTCGCCGCGCTCGCCGACGGCAGGCCGGTGCCGCCGCCGCACGAGGATGCGGACGTGCTGGACGTGGCCAGGGCGGCCGCGGCGGGCAGGCCGGAGATCACCGGGCTCCGCCTCGCGCCCGGCAGGGACGGGTCCGACCTGGAGATCCAGGTGACGCTCGGCCCCGGCTGCCCGCAGCCGGCCGCCGGCGAGGCGGTCAGGCTGCTGGGCACCGAGGTCATGGCGGCCCTGGGCGGGCGGCTGCGCCGCGGCGTGGCGGTGGCCGTGATCCAGGCGGCCGGCCGGCCGGAAGCCTGATCATGGCAGGATCGGCAGCATGCTGCGCTGGCTGACCGCGGGAGAGTCGCACGGGCGCGCGCTCGTGGCGATCTGTGAGGGCATCCCGGCCGGCGTCGAGGTGACCACGGCAGACATCGCCGCGGCGCTCGCCAGGCGGCGCGCCGGCTACGGCCGTGGCGCCCGGATGAAGTTCGAGCAGGACGAGGCCGAGATCACCGGGGGCGTGCGGCACGGCGTCACGCTCGGCAGCCCGATCGCGATACGCGTGGCCAACACCGAGTGGCCCCGGTGGGCGACGGTGATGTCGCCCGATCCCGTGCCCGCGGCCGAGCTGGCGGAGCAGGCCAGGAACGCCCCGCTGACCAGGCCGCGCCCCGGCCACGCGGACCTGCCGGGCATGCAGAAGTACGGTCATGACGAGGCGCGGCCGGTGCTGGAGCGGGCCAGCGCCCGGGAGACGGCCGCGCGGGTGGCGCTGGGTGAGGTCGCCCGGCGCTACCTCCGCCAGGTGCTCGGCGTCCAGGTCGTGAGTCACGTAGTGTCGATAGGCGGGGCGTGCGCGCCCGATGGGGTGCTGCCCGGCCCCGAGGACGGCCCGCTGGTGGACTCCGACCCGGTGCGGTGCCTGGACCCGGCGGCGAGCGCGGCCATGCGGGAGGAGATCGACCGGGCCCGCAAGGACGGCGACACCCTGGGCGGCGTGGTCGAGGTGGCCGTCTACGGCGTGCCGCCGGGCCTGGGCAGCCACGTCCACTGGGACCGGCGGCTGGACGGCAGGCTGGCGGGCGCGATCATGAGCATTCAGGCGATCAAGGGGGTCGAGATCGGCGATGGGTTCACCACCGCCCGCCGCCGCGGCTCGGCGGCGCACGACGAGATCGAGCCGGCCGGCAGCAGGATCCGCAGGCGCACCAACCGGGCGGGCGGGATCGAGGGCGGGATGAGCACCGGCGAGGTGATCAGGGTGCGGGCCGCGATGAAGCCGATCTCCACGGTGCCCAGGGCGCTGGACACCGTGGACGTGCGCTCCGGCGAGCCGGCGAAGGCGATCAACCAGCGCAGCGACGTCACCGCGGTGCCGGCCGCCGGCGTCGTGGCCGAGGCCATGGCGGCGCTGGTGCTCGCCGACGCCGCCGTCGAGAAGTTCGGCGGCGACTCGGTTCGCGAGGCGCGCCGCAACCTGCAGGGCTACCTGGACTCGCTGGTGGTCTCGTGACCCGCCCTGGCGAGGCCGCCGGCCCGGCGGCGATCCTGATCGGCCCGCCAGGCGCGGGCAAGTCAACCGTGGGCCCGCTGCTTGCCGCGCTGCTCGGCCTGGATTTCGCCGAGACGGACGATCTTGTCGCCAAGCGGGCGGGCAAGCCGGTCAGCGACATCTTCATCGAGGACGGGGAGGACGCGTTCCGGGGTCTCGAGCGTGCCGCCGTGCCAGGCGCCATCGCGGGCTTCCGCGGGGTGCTGGCGCTTGGCGGCGGCTCCGTGCTCAGCCAGGCAGCAAGGGAACTGCTGGCCGGCCAGCGGGTGGTCTACCTGCAGACCGGATTCGCGGCGGTCGCCCGCAGGTCGGGCTTTGACGGGCCGCGCCCGCCGGTTCCCGGCAACCCGCGCGGGCGGCTGCGCCAGCTCCTGGATGAGCGGCGCGGCGTGTACGCCGAGCTGGCCTGGCTGACGGTGCAGACCGATGACCGGGAGCCGCAGGAGATCGCCGAGGAGATAGCGGCGGCGGTCGCGGCCGGCGACGGCTCCTCCGGCGCGGAGCCGGACCCGTGACCGCCGCGAGGATACCGGTCGGCGGCCCGTCCCCGTACGAGGTGGTCGTGGGCACAGGGGTGCTCGGCGAGCTGCCCGCGATGATCGGCGGCGCGGCCCGCACCGTGGTGGTCATCCGCCCGGAGGGGCTTGCCGGGATCGCCCGGCCCGCGTGCGAGGTGCTCGCCGCGGCCGGGTACGCCGTGCGCGAGGAGGAGATACCGGACGGGGAGGCAGCCAAGGACATCAGCGTGGCCGCGGGGCTGTGGTCTCGGCTGGCGTCGCACCGGGTCACCCGCAGCGACGCCATCGTGGGCATCGGCGGCGGGGCAGCCACCGACCTGGCCGGCTTCACGGCGGCCACTTGGCTGCGCGGGGTGCGCGTGGTCCTGGTGCCCACCACGCTGCTTGCGGTCGTGGACGCCGCGATCGGCGGGAAGACCGCGGTGAACATCCCCGAGGGCAAGAACCTCGTCGGCGTCTTCCACCCGCCTGCCGGGGTCCTCGCCGACCTATCCGTTCTCGGGTCCCTGCCCAGGGCCGAGTACGTGAGCGGCCTCGCGGAGGTGATCAAGACCGGGTTCATCGCGGACCCGGTGATCCTCGACCTGATCGAGGCGGACCCGCGGGGAGCCACGGCGCCGGGCGGGCGCCACGCCCTGGAGCTGGTCGAGCGCACGATCCGGGTGAAGGCCCAGGTGGTCTCCGCGGACCTGCGGGAGAACGGCCGCAGGGAAATCCTCAACTACGGCCACACGCTCGGCCACGCGATCGAGCGGAGGGAGGGCTACCGGATCCGGCATGGCGAGGCGGTCGCGGTCGGCATGGTGTACGCCGCCGAGGTCAGCAGGCTGGCCGGCCTGCTTGCGCCCGAGGCCGTGCGGCGCCACCGCGAGGTCATCTCCGCCGTGGGCCTCCCGGTGACCTGCGGCTCCGGGCCCTGGCATGCGCTGCGCGAGGCGATGGCGGTCGACAAGAAGGCGCGCGGCGCGCGGCTGCGCCTGATCGTCCTGGAGAAGGCGGGCAGCCCCGTGCCGCTCGAGGATCCGCCGGAGGGCCTGCTGGCGGCGGCGTTCGCGGAGGTGGCCGGGCCGCAGCCGCCGGGCCGGGCGCCGCGTCAGCGGTGCCCCGGCGGCGAGGACCGCCTCCCACTGCGCCCCTTTGGCGCGCCTCCGGCACGACCAGCGAAGCGCCCGCGGGGGAGGCCATGAAATGAGGCGGGTCCTGGTGATCAACGGCCCGAACCTCGGCCGCCTGGGGTCCCGCGAGCCTGACATCTACGGCACGGCCACGCACGCGGACCTGGCCGAGATCTGCCGGCGGGCCGGGCAGGCGCTCGGCCTCGCCGTCGAGGTCAGGCAGACCGATGACGAGGGCGAACTGATCGGCTGGGTGCATGAGGCGGCCGACGCCCGGGTGCCGCTGGTGCTCAACCCGGCCGCCTTCACCCACTACTCGTACGCGCTGCGGGACGCGCTGGCGATGCGGACCGCCCCGCTGGTCGAGGTGCACATGTCCAACCCGGCGGCGCGCGAGTCCTTCCGGCACCTGTCGGTCGTCTCGGGCGTCGCCGACGGCACCATCGCCGGGTTCGGCGTGGACTCCTACCGGCTGGCGCTCCGGGCCGTCGCCACGATGACGGAGGGCGCGCCGGCGTGATCGTTCTCGTCGGCTTCATGGGCGCCGGGAAGACGACGGTGGGAAGCCTGCTCGCCGCGCGGCTCGGGCTGCCGTTCGACGACGTTGACGTGATCATCGAGAGCCGCGCGGGCCGCAGCATCCGCGAGATCTTCACCGCGGACGGCGAGCGCGCCTTCCGCGAGCTGGAGCGCGAGGTCACGGCCGAGCTGCTGGGCGGCCGCGATGCCGTGGTCTCGCTCGGCGGCGGCGCTGCCGAGCATCCGGCGACCAGGGCGCGCCTGCGCGGCAGCCAGGTGATCTACCTGCAGGTGCGGTACGACGAGGCCATACGGCGCGTCTCCGGCGACGCCGCCCGCCCGATGCTGCGCGCCCCCGACCTGCAGGGCATCTTCGAGCGGCGGCGGGCCGCCTACGAGTCCGTGGCCACGCACATCATCCCGACGGGCGGGCGCCGTCCCGAGGCCATCTGCCAGGACATCATCGAGCGGCTCGGCGAAGGGCCGCCCGTCTCCGGCGCGGGCCGCTCCTGACCCGGATCGCCTCCGGCGTTAACCTCAAAGGCACAGAAGCCGAACGGGATTCGGCTGCCGGGCTGGGCGGAAGGGCCTGACTATGCGCATCGGAATGGCACTGAACTACGCTGGCGGGTTTGCCGAGACCGTCACCGAGCTTGCCGACTACGAGAAGGCGGGCCTGGACATCGTGTTCGTGCCCGAGGCGTACAGCTTCGACGCGGTGAGCCAGCTCGGGTACCTTGCCGCGAAGACCGAGCGGCTGCAGATCGGCTCCGGCATCCTGCAGCTGTACTCGCGGACCCCGACGCTGACCGCGATGACGGCCGCCGGGCTGGACTACGTCTCCGGCGGCCGGTTCGTGCTCGGCATCGGGGCTTCGGGGCCGCAGGTGATCGAGGGCTGGCACGGCGTGCCCTACGACGCCCCGGTCGGCCGGACGCGGGAGATCATCGAGATCTGCCGCCGGGTGTGGCGGCGGGAGCGGCTCGAGTATGCGGGCCGCTACTACACCATCCCGCTGCCGCCCGACCAGGGCACCGGCCTCGGCAAGCCGCTGAAGCTGATCAACCACCCGGTCAGGGAGCGGATCCCGATCGTGGTCGCGGCGCTCGGGCCGAAGAACGTGGAACTGGCCGCCGAGCTGGCCGAGGGGTGGCAGCCGATCTGGTACTTCCCCGAGAAGGCGGCGTCGGTGTGGGGCCCGGCGCTGGCCGCGGGCCGGGCCAAGCGGGACCCGTCGCTCGGTCCGCTCGACGTGGTGCCGGCCACGGCGTCGCTGGCCATCGGGGAGGACGTCACCGGGCTGCTCGAGCTCGGCAGGCCGATGCAGGCGCTGTACATCGGCGGGATGGGCGCGAAGGGCCGCAACTTCTACAACGACCTGGTGGGAAGGTACGGGTTCGAGGCCGAGGCCGCGGCGATCCAGGACGCCTACCTCGACGGGAGGAAGGACGAGGCCGCCGCGCTGGTCCCGGCCGCGCTGCTGGAGGGCACCTCGCTGATCGGGCCGCGCTCGCACGTGGCCGAGCGGGTGGCGGCGTTCCGCGAGTCCGGCGTGACCACGCTGAACGTGGCACCGATCGCGCCCACCCACGCCGAGCGGGTGCGGCTGGTCGAGCAGATCAAGGAACTTGCCGCCTGAGCCGCCGTTCCCCTGGCCCGCCGCTGCCCGCTCGGCGGCTGGCGTACGTTAGCGGTTCATTTTTGTCCGGCAGTAGCCGGACGTATCTGAACCACTGATTTTCATCGTATGTTGAGTTGTTACTAGCGGGGTCGGTGGGGCTGACCGGTCTGGGCGACACCGAGCGCCCGAAGGTCGCGGCGCAGCTGCGCCGCCGAGGAGAACTGCACGGCGATGAGGCCGAGCTCACGGGCGGCGTCCACGTTGCGGGCCTGGTCGTCGACGAACAGGCATCGCTCCGGGCGCAGCCCGTGGCGCCGCAGCAGGATCTCGAAGATCCGGCGGTCGGGCTTGGCCACGCCCTCCAGGCCGGAGATGACGAGGGCGTCGAACCAGCCCATGAACGGGAACCGGGCGCGCCGGACGGCGAACGCGGCGGGCTCCATGTTGCTCAGCGCATAACAGGGCAGCCCCGCGGCCTTGACCTCGCAGAGCACCGCGACGGTGTCGTCGAACTGCCCCGCGACCATCTCCTCGCCGCGCTCGGCCCAGGCCATGATCATGTCCCGGTGCCCGGGGAACCGCCTCGCGAGCTGCTCGCACGACTGCCTGATATCGGCCCCGAGGTCGTGCGCATGGTGCCAGTCGGGCGTGCAGACCGAGGCGAGGAACTCCTCCATCGCGCCCGGGTCGGCGAAGAGCTGCCGGTAGAGGTACCGCGGATCCCAGTCGATCAGCACGCCGCCGAGGTCAAACACTACAGCGTCGATCCTGGGCTGCTGGCTCATCATGGCGTGACCGTAACACCTGCCGCGCCGCGGGCCCGCCGGCCTTCCGCCCGCCGCGGCCCGGGCCGCTGGGGTGATCCGGGCCAGAGCCGTACAGTCGTGCTTATGCCGCAGATACACGCAGCCCGCCGGGAGCGGGCGCAGGCGGAGATCGCCGCGCTGGGCGCCGGCGCGGCGCTGATCACCAGCCGGCCCAACGTCCGCTACCTCACCGGCATGGTCAGCTCGAACGCCGCGCTGCTGCTGCCCGCCGCGGGGCCGGGCGTGCTGGCGACCGATTCCAGGTACGCGGAAGCGGCGTCCCGCGACTGCCCCGATCTGGAACTGGTTGTCGACCGCTTCATCGAACCCGCGCTGGCCCGCCTGGCGGCCGCCCGGGGCCTCGGCACCGTCGCGTTCGAGGCTCAGGAAATGACCGTGGAGCGGCACGCGCAGCTCGCCGCGCTGGAGGGCGGGCCGGCGCTGGTGCCCCTCGGCCGGGTCGTCGAGGAACTGCGGATGGTCAAGGACGAGACCGAGATCTCCCTGCTCACCCGGGCGTGCGCGATCACCGCCGAGGCGTTCTCCGCCGCGCTGCCCGGCATCGTGCCCGGCAGGACCGAACGGGAGTTCGCGGTGCTGCTGGAGCGGGCGATGATCGACATCGGCGCGGAGGCGCCGGCCTTCGACACCATCGTGGCCAGCGGGCCGAACGGCGCCATCCCGCATCACACGCCCGGCGGCCGGCCGTTCGCCGCCGGCGACCTGATCACGGTCGACTGCGGCGCGAGGTACGGCGGCTACCACGCGGACATGACCCGGACCGTGGCGCTCGGCGAGCCCGCCGCCTGGCAGCGCGAGATCTACGACCTTGTGGCCAAGGCGCAGCGGGCCGGGGTCGAGGCCGCGACCGCCGGGGCGGACGTCACCGCCGTGGACGCCGCCGCCAGGGACCTGATCGCCGCGGCCGGCCATGGCGGCCACTTCGGGCACGGACTCGGCCACGGCGTGGGCCTCGAGGTCCACGAGGCACCGACCATCGGGTACGGCAGAACGGGTACACTTATTGACCGGGTTCCCGTTACCGTCGAACCCGGGATCTACCTGCCTGGCAGGGGCGGCGTCCGGATCGAGGACATCCTCGTGGTGCGCGCTCATCGCGCGGGCGCCGGGGCGGCGGGATCTCCCGACCTACTCACCACGACAACGAGGGAACTGCTCGTCCTTTAGCCGGGACGGGCCGGTCCCGCACGCAGGAGACACGACGCAGTGCCCACCACCAACGACCTCAAGACTGGAATGACGCTGAACCTCGACGGCCAGCTGTGGAACGTCGTGGAATTCCAGCACGTCAAGCCCGGCAAGGGCGGAGCGTTCGTGCGCACCAAGCTGAAGAACGTGCTGTCCGGCAAGGTCGTCGAGCGGACCTTCAACGCCGGGGTCCGGGTCGAGCAGGCCAACGTGGACCGGCGCGAGATGCAGTACCTGTACCGCGAGGGCGACGACTTCGTCTTCATGGACACCGAGACGTACGACCAGCCGCACATCCCCGCCGCGACCGTCGGCGACGCCGCCAACTACCTGCTCGAGGAGCAGAACGCCGTGGTTGCCTTCAACGAGGGCACCCCGCTGTATGTGGAGCTTCCGGCGGCGGTGGAGCTGACCGTCAGCCAGACCGACCCGGGCCTGCAGGGCGACCGGTCGACCGGGGGGACCAAGCCGGCCACCCTGGAGACCGGCGCCCAGATCCAGGTGCCGCTGTTCATCACGACCGGCGAGAAGATCAGGGTGGACACCCGCACCGGCCAGTACCTCGGCCGGGCGTGACCGCCGTCCGCACCGCCCGCCGGGGTTGAGCCATGCCAGCGCGCAGCAAGGCCAGGAAGCGGGCGCTCGACATCCTGTTTGAGGCCGAGATCAGGGGCGAGCCGGTCCTCACCCTGCTCGACGAGCGGCTGACCCAGGACGGTTCGGCCCCCGGCGGGCGGCCGCCGGTCTCCGGTTACGCCGCGAGGCTCGTCCGGGGAGTGCAGGCGCACCGGGAGCGCATCGACGAACTGCTCGCCGAGCACGCCCGGGGCTGGTCACTGGACAGGATGCCCGCCGTGGACCGCAACATCCTGCGCATCGGCGCCTACGAGCTGCTCTGGGCGCCCGACGTGCCGGACGCCGTCGCGATCAGTGAGGCGGTGCTGCTCGCCCGCGAGCTGTCCACGGACGAGTCGCCGGCTTTCGTCAACGGCCTGCTGGCCCGCATCCTGGAACTCAAGCCCACCCTGACGCCGGCAGCCGACGAGTAGCCGCGCCGGCGGCCCGTGCCGCCAGGTTGTCGGCGGCCGCCGCTACATTGGCCCCGGGGGTGAGGGAGGTGCCGGTGGCGAGCGGAGACGGCGCCCCAGACGACTCGGGCTGTCACATCCTCCATGTGGACATGGACGCGTTCTACGCCAGCGTGGAGCTCAGGGACCGGCCCGGCCTGAAGGGCAGCCCGGTCATCGTGGGCGGCCGGGGCGGGCGCAGCGTGGTGCTGTCGGCGACCTACGAGGCACGGGCCTTCGGGGTGCATTCGGCCATGCCGATGGCGCGGGCCATCCGGCTCTGCCCCTATGCCGTCGTGATCCCGCCAAGGCACGGCCAGTATGCCGCGGTGTCGCGGGAGGTCATGGCGATATTCCGGGCGATAACCCCGCAGGTCGAGCCGCTGGCCCTGGACGAGGCGTTCCTGGACGTCTCCGGCGCGCTGCGCCGGCTGGCCCGCCGCCCGGCAGAGGTCGGGCAGCTGATCAGGGACCAGGTCAGCGAGCTCGGGATCACATGCTCGGTGGGCGTCGCGACCAGCAAGTTCGTCGCCAAGCTGGCCTCGGTGCACTGCAAGCCGGACGGGCTGCTCGTGATCCCGGCGGACGGCGTCCTCGGCTTCCTGCACCCGCTGCCGGTCTCGGCGCTGTGGGGAGTGGGCCGGCAGACCGGCCAGGTGCTGGCGCGGCTCGGGCTGCGCACCGTGGCTGACATCGCGCATGCCCCGGCCGGCAGCCTGGAACGGGAGCTCGGCCGCGCGGCCGCCGCCCACCTGAAGGCCCTCGCGGCCGGGCATGACGACCGCGCCGTGGTGCCCGGCGCGCAGGAGAAGAGCATCGGCGCCGAGGAGACTTTCGCCAGCGACGTCTGCGACCCCGACCTGATCAGGCGCGAGCTGCTCCGGCTGTCCGGCCGCACGGCGCGCGGCCTTCGCGCCGCGGGCTGCTCGGCAAGGACGGTGGTGGTGAAGCTGCGGCTGGCCAGCTTCAAGACGATCACACGGTCGCGGACGCTGGCCGAGCCGACCGACGTCGCACAGCAGATCTACGCCGTGGCCTGCGCGCTCTATGCCGCTGCGGGGCTGGACGCCCGGGCCCGGCTGCGGCTGGTCGGGGTGCGGGCGACCGGGCTGATCCCGGCGTCGGCGGCGGCGGAGCAGCTGGCGTTCGGGGAGCGGCCGGCCTCCTGGCGCGAGGCCGAGCGTGCCCTGGACCGCATCGCCGGGCGCTTCGGCACGGATGCGGTGCGGCCGGCCATCCTGGTGAACGGCGGGCCGTGATTGGTGCACATCAGGCTTTCTGCGGATATGCCGGTGAGTTCTGCGGCCGCCCGGCTGCGGGCTGCCCGGCGGGTTCCGTCCCGAGACCGGCGTACCCTTCCGCAGGGAGCGCAGACGCTCGTATTCTGGAGATAAAGCAGGGCCGTGAGGAGCAGCTCACCGAGCCACGACCCCGCGTGGAAGTTTCATGGGAGGCACCGTGCCGCTCTCAGAGCACGAGCAGCGCAAGCTCGAGCAGATTGAGCAGGCGCTCTACGCCGATTATCCGCGGTTCGCCAACGCCGTCCGCGCAAGCGATCCGCGCGTGCACTACAAGCGCCGGGTCATGCAGGCCGCGCTGGGGTTCCTGCTCGGCGTCGGGATGCTGGTGGCCGGTGTCGTGACCAAGTACATCTGGATCGGCGTGGCCGGCTTCGTCGTCATGCTCGCGTGCAGCATGTGGGCGCTGACCAGCTACCGGCACATGACCGGCATGGTCACAGGACGGGGTCCGGCCAAGCCGAAGGACCGCCGTGCCAGCCGCTCGGCCGGCAGGGGAATGATGGAACGGCTGGAGGAGCGCTGGCGCCGGCGGCAGGAGCGAGACCGCTGATCGCGGCCGCCGCCTCCTGCCGATCCCAGCCCTCCTCCTGCTGATCCCGGCGGCCGGCGCGCGTCGCGCCGGCCGGGGTCACGGCGCCGCTATTGCTCTTCCGCCTGCAGCCTGCTGCCCCGGAGCCTGAGCCCGGCGGCGTCCATCCAGCCGAACACGTCAAGCGCGTCCTGCAGCGCCGACCGGACCGGGGCGAGCACCGAGGCCGGCACCACCCGCGCGCGCCAGCGGCGCGCCCACCCGGCCTCCTCCGCCAGGGCCCGGCGGATCGTCGTGCTGTCCAGGCGAAGGGTGAGCGAGGCCAGCGGCGCCGTGGCGTACCGCGCTCGTTCCTCGGCGGCGACGACCCGCCCGAGTGCCTCCCGGGCCGGGGGGCCGAGCCGCAGCGTGCCGCCGATCCTGGCAGCCACGGCCCGGGGGGACTCGCTGGCGCGGCAGGAGAGCCCGTAATCGGCCAGGTCGTCGCGCAGTTCGCGCCATGCCGCGTGGGCCAGCGCCGCGTCGCCGGCGGCGCGCAGCCTGCGGCGGCGGATCAGCAGCCTGGCTGCAGGCGGCGCGGCCAGGGCCGCCGCCACGGCGATCCCGACGGCCAGCAGGATCCACGGGATGATGCTGCGCCCCCGGCTGGCCGCGGCCGCGCTGCCGCCCGCCCCGGTGCCGGGCCGGCGGAGATGGAAGAGGTTCGAGCTGCTCCCCTTGCCCGCCTTGCCGCCCAGCGCAGGGCTGGTGGGCACGGTCACCGGTGTCGTGCCGTAGGTGACCGGTGCACCCGCATACTGCGGCACGGTCGCGGTCCCCTGACCGGCGGCACCGCCCGGGGTCGGCTCGAACCGGAGCCAGCCCATGCCGGTGAAGTACAGCTCGGGCCAGGCGTGCGCGTCGGCGGTGGTGACCCTCCAGGTGCCGTTGCCCGCGCTGGTGCCCGCCGTGTAGCCGACGGCGATCCGGGACGGGATGCCGGCCAGCCGGGCCAGAGCGGCCATGGCGAAGGCGAATTGCTGGCAGTAGCCGCTGCGCTCGGTGTACAGGAAATCGATCAGGCCCGCTATGCCGTTCGGCAGGCTCACGTCGAGGTTGTAGCTGAATTTCCCGGTCAGGAAATAGTCCTGCAGTTTCTGCGCCTTCGCATACGGGGTTCTGGCGCCGCGGGTTATCCGCCGGGCGAGCTTGGCCAGCTCCCCGTGCGGGCCCGCGGGGAAGGACAGGTAGCTGTCCCTGATGCTCGCCGGGTAAGAGGGGGCTGCGCTCTCCTCTTTCCCGGTCGGGATGGCCTCCGTGCTCGTCACCGTGTACGGCAGGCCGGACATCTGCGGATCGGTCGTATACACCATCTGGGTCGCGCGGTCTTCCACCCAGCCGCCTTGCGGGATCACCAGCTTCTCCGGCGCGTAGGGCAACGGGAGGACGCCGAGCTTGGCGTCATACCCCACGGTGCCCTGGCTGAGCGTGATCTTGGTGACCGGCCTGGTGACCGGGGTGACCGGGGCTACCCCGGGGTCGGGCTGCACCGAGCCGTCGCCGACCGCGGCCGACGACCCGGGCAGCGGCAGCACCAGGTTCCAGGTCTGGGCTGCGTCGCTGTAGTTCAGCACGTACACCTGCAGGTACTGGTACTGCGGGTCGCGCGCGGTGGTGGTGTAGGTGAGCACGGTCTGCGTCGTGGTGCTGAGCAGCTGCTGCCGCATCTGGATCAGCGGGTTGGGCATGGCCACCACGCCGTCGCCCGACCCGGGGCCGCCCGACCCGGGGCCGGTGGACTCCGTCTTGAACAGGTCGTGCACGTTGATTCCGGGGACCAGCAGCGGGATGACGAGCGCGATGCAGGCGGCGGCCAGCCCGATGCGGCGGCCCGACGCGGCGAGCGCCCTGGTGTCGGGCGCCTGGGTGCGCCTGGCGGTCTCGTCCGCCGGGCCGTCCCAGACCGTGACCAGCCGGCCCCAGATGCGCAGCCGCTCGCGCCCGTCCGCGGCGAGAAGCGCCAGGTAGCCGATCATGCCCAGGCAGAAAACGATCGTCGCCCCGGTGCCGCCCTGCTTGGCGCTCGTGGTTATCCGGACGCAGTACAGCGCGAGCAGCGGCAGGCCGGCGATCGCGGGGCTGCGCAGCCGGACCGCGATCAGGTCGGTCGCCGCCGCCGTCAGCCCGATCCCCCCGGCTGCCAAGAGCACGATCCCGGGGATGCCGGGCACCGGCGGCTCGAAATACCGCTCGGCCATGCCCTGGCTGAGCAGCGCCGACAGGGAGGAGACCGAGGCCCGCGTCGGCACGAAGCCGGCGATGGACAGCCGGGCGGCGAACACGGCGTTCAGGTAGATCAGCAGCGCGGACAGGTAGGCGACCGGGCAGGCGAGCACCTGCAGGGTGCGAAGCCGCGGGCGGCTGAGGGCGGTGACCGCGACGACGGCCGCGCCGAGGGCCTTGAGCCCCCAGGCCGGGCTGGCCAGCAGCGGGCCGACGGCGATCAGCGCGAGCACCGACGTCGCCGCCGCCGCCTGCAGGGTGGGCAACCTGGTGGCGATCCCGGCTATCGCGGCGGCGATGACGGCGCCCATCCCGGCCCAGAACCATGAGGCGTCCTGGATCAGCGGGTATATCGATACCGACGCCAGGATCACGGCCACCGCCGAGGTCAGGGTCAGCCTGGGGTTCATACAGCGGCTCCCCGCGCTCCCGGCAGCTTCTGCTCGCCGAGCGTGGCCGGGGCGGGCGGCTGGGACGACAGCATGCCGAGCTGCTGCCAGGCGACCGCGAGCTGCGTGCTCGCGTCCACGCAGACAACACGCCAGCCCGCCGCCCTGAGGATGGCCGCCGCCTGATCGGTGCCTCGATCCCGGTCCTGGCCCGGGCTGGCCCACGTGGGCACCGCGAGCAGCACGGCGATCGCCGGGCCGGTGTCACGGCGGCTCGCGGCGAGCTGCCTGGCCGCGGCGGTAGAAAGCTGCCCCATCACCGCGACCAGCAGGCCGCTGGCGCCGCGCAGCGCGGCGACGCCGGGGCCCAGATCGTGGCCGCGTGACGGCTTGACCACCGCCAGCGAGTTGAGCAGCACGTCCTCGAACGC
>JASHPR010000392.1 GCA_030038015.1 Streptosporangiaceae bacterium | reverse complement strand
CCCGGTGCCCGCGCGCTCGTCGGCCCCGTGCCCGTCCCCGGCGTGCCCGTTGCCGGCGTGCCCCTTGCTCGCGGGCCCGTTCCCGGCGTACCCGTTGCCCGCATAGCCGTCGCCCGCATAGCCGTCGCCTTCGTGCCCGTTGCCGCCGCTCAGCGCGGCCGCCGCGGCTGCGGGCTGCAGCGTGCGCCCGTCGGTGGCCACGGCCGGGGCCGCCCCGTCGTCGGTGACCACCAGGCCGGTCGGGATGATCACGACGGCACTGGTGCCGCCGTAGACCGACGAGCGAAGCGAGACCTTGATGCCATGCCGGTGCGCCAGGCGCCCGGTGATGAACAGCCCCAGCCTGTCGCTGCCCGCCAGGTCAAAGGCGGGCAGGCTGGCCAGGTCGCGGTTGAGCTCTTCAAGCCGCTCCTCGGCGATGCCGAGGCCACGGTCTTCGATCTCGACGGCGAACCCGCGGCCCACCAGCTCTCCCTGGACCCGCACCACCGTGTTCGGCGGCGAGAAGACCGTCGCGTTCTCCATCAGCTCGGCGAGCAGGTGGACGACGTCGGCCACGGCCCGGCCGGACAGGGCCGCCTTCGAGCGGACCTCGACCCGGATCCTGGTGTACTCCTCGACCTCGGAGACGGCGGCCCGCAGGACGTCGATGAACGGCACCGGCCGGCTCCAGCCGCGGCCGGGAGAGTCACCGGACAAGACGATCAGGCCCTCGGCGTGCCGCCGCATGCGGGTGGTGAGGTGATCGATGCAGAACAGGTCCTCGAGCTGCTCCGGTTCCTCCGCCCGTCGTTCCATGCCGTCGAGCAGGCCGAGCTGGCGGTGCAGCAGCGCCTGGTTGCGCCGGGCCAGGTTGCGGAAGACCTTGCTGACGCCGCGGCGCAGGTTCGCCTCGTCCACGGCCGCCTCCACGGCGGCGCGGTGCACGGTATTGAACGCCTGGCGGACCTGGTCGATCTCGTCCGCGCCGGACTCGCCGGCCCCGGCCGGCGGCGCCTCGGCGTCCACGTCCACCGTGTCGCCGTCCCGGAGCCTGGCCATGACGGCCGGGAGCCGGTCGCGGGCGAGTTCCAGGGCCGACCGGCGCAGGCCGTCCAGCCGGCGCAGCAGGCGGCGGCCCATGAGGAACGAGAAGACGACCGACGCGATGACCGCCAGCAGGCCCACGCTGGCCGCCACGATGAAGGTCGTCAGGGCCCGGCGGGCCGAGGAGGTCACCTGCGACTGGATCCAGGCCGGGCTCTTGGTCAGCATGACCTCGAGATGACCGGCATAGGCCGCCGCCGTGGGCTGCCAGACGGACAGCGGCACCGGCGGCCTGGCGCCGCCGCCCGGCGCGCTGATGATCGCGTTCTCCTCGCTGGTCAGGGCCGCGGTCAGCGAGGCCGGCACCTCCTGACGCAGCAGGCCGCCCGCCTCGGCGTCAAGCTGCGGCACCGCGTCCGCAACCAGGTACCGCCGCACGGCCACGAGCTGGGCGAACTCCGTCTGATCGGCGGCAGGCATCCGCCCGGCCGTCACGTCGCCGGCGTAGATGTCGTTCTCCTCCAGGACGAGCATCCCGGCCGCGTAGAGGTTCACTTCCTGCCGCGCCGTGGTAGCCAGGGACTGGCTCACGTAGGTCTGCTGGATGGCCTGTTCGCCCACCCGGAGGCCATCGGCCATGATGGCGCTGTAGGCGTTGATGGCGGCCGTCCGGCCGATCCCGCCGCTGGCCACCTCGCTGCGCAGCGCCTGCAGCCGGCCCTTGCCGTCCTTGACGAACCCCGCCGCCGCCGCCTTCTCCAGCGGGGTTGCGTTGGCCGTGACCGGCCCGGACCTGGTGATGGTCTCGACGGTGCGGAACCGGCGGTCGGTCGCGGCCTGGTCCTGGCGGTAGGCGGCGGCGGCCTGACTGGACCGGGTGGCCAGGTACATGACGGCACCGGTGCGCTCGGCGTTGAGCGCGGCCATCGCGCCGGAAACCGGCGTGATGGTCGTGCCGCTGACCTTGCCCGCGTTCGCCAGGCCGGCCGCCGTGCCGAACTGGCCCACGACCGCGTAGGCGTAGACCGCGATCAGGGCGAGCAGCGGGACCGAGACGAGCAGGAACATCCGGATGCGGATGGACGTGTGACGCAAGTTCATGGTGGTGGCCCTCGGGTAAGAAGGGAGTCGGGAGGCACCGCCGAACGCTGCCTATATGCAGATTTAATGGCCGAAAACTATATTAAACCCCCGTTGATAGCTTCGCCACGTAGAGTGCCACACACCGGACACCCCGTCAAACTGAATCGGGCAACCGTGCTGTATCCACGCGCTCCGCGTGGCCGGGGTGCGAGGGAACGGGGCTGTGGCCGGGGCAGGAGGGCCCGGACTACGCGGGCCGCAGCAGGCCGCGGTCCAGAACGACCGGCACGAACAGCTCTCGGTAGCCGTGCTCGTCGAACAGCACCGTGACCTGGTCGCCGTCGTAACGCTGCACGGTGCCCTCGCCCCAGCGCTCGCTCAGCACGCGCTCGCCCACGGCGAACGGGACCGACGCCGGCGCCGGCTCGGGCGCCGCGACGTCGTTGTCGCAGTTCCCGCAGGGGCCGGGATACTCCTGCCCGAAGTAGCTCAGCAGGAACGACCGGCGGCACCCGCTGTGGTCGGCGTAGCGGCGCATCATCGCCAGCCGCGTGCGCTCGATCTCGTCCTCGCGTTCGGTTTCCGCGTTCGACGCCTCGAGCGCCTCGGCCACGGTCATCGTCCCGGCCCAGCTGACCTCCCCGTCCACCTGCCAGGTCGCCGCGCCGAGATCGGCCAGGCGGGTGAGCGCGGCCGTCTCGTGCGGCGTGCCGGGCTCGACCCGCTCACCGCCGGCCAGCGCGGCGGCGACCCGTGCGACCGGCGCGCCGGGTACGCCCCGGGCGAGCAGGTGACGGGCCATGTCGAAGTCCTCGTAGCGGTAGAGCAGCCGCGCCTGCGACGGCCCGCCATCGCGGCCGGCCCGCCCGATCTCCTGGTAGTACGCGTCGAGCGAGGGCGGGGGGTCAAAGTGCAGCACCCAGCGGACGTCCGGCTTGTCGATCCCCATGCCGAACGCGACCGTGGCTGCGATGATGCGAGCGGTTCCGTCCAGCAGCGCCGTCATCGCCTCGTGCCGGTCGCGCGCGCTCAGGCCGGCGTGATAGAGCCTCACCCGCTCGCCTGCCGACCGCAGCGCGTCGTGCGCCGCCTGCGCGTCGGCGTGCGTGGCCGCGTAGACGATCCCCGGGCCGCCCAGCTCGCGCGCTGCGCGCACAAGCTCGCCCTCCTTGTCATCGACGGTGCGGGCGTGGCGGGCCGACAGGTGGATGAGCGGCCGGTCGAAGTCGCCCTGGACCACCAGGGGATCGCGCAGGCCGAGCCGCCGGATGATCTCCTGCCGCACCGGCGGCGCCGCGGTCGCGGTCAGGGCCACCCGGACCGGTGCGCCGACCGCCTCGGCCTGCGCCCCGAGCATCATGTAGTCGGGGCGGAAGTCGTGACCCCACTGGCTGATCAGGTGCGCTTCGTCCACGACGAACAGGCCCGGCCGCGCGCGCCGCAGCGTCTCGCGGGTCTGCTCGTTCGCCAGTTGCTCGGGGGACAGAAAGACGAACGTGCCGGAGTCGCACGAGGCCAGCAGCGCCGCTTCGCGTGCCCCGGCCGATTGCTGGGAGTTCAGGACGATGGCCGGCAGGCCGGCCGCCCGCAGGTGGGTGAGC
>JASHPR010000391.1 GCA_030038015.1 Streptosporangiaceae bacterium | reverse complement strand
TTCAAGCGATTCCGCGGCAAGTACGCCAAAGCGATGGCCTGGCTGCAAAAGGTATACCAATACAAGCCCGGACTGTTCGCCCACTGGCGGCTCGTCGCATTCACCGCAGGCCGGACTGTGGGGGCCGGATGACGGGAGACCGTCACGTCCGGTCCTGAGAGCGGCGGGGGGTGAGACTCCCCCCGCCGACTCACCCTATATCGGGGAGGCACATCGTGGATGTGAGCCGCCGCTCATATCTGGGACGCTGGCGCGAGCTAGCCACGTGGTGATGTTCCGGTAAAGGCAGACCGCGATGATTAAGAAGGTCGCCAGGATGCGGCGCGCCACGCGATGGGCCGCCATGCGGCGAGCACTGCGCCGAAGGTGCACGGGAACCGGAACCCGAACCCGGCTGTGTGCGAGGATCTGATTCGCGGCGCGAAGGCAGCAATCTTCGAGCCGCGGTTCGTGTTCAGCCGCACCACGACGAACGTCCCTGCCGTGCGTCGCCGAGCTCGCCGCCATCGGTTCATGGTCGGGGTGTCGTTTTGCTGCGTCGCCGACGCCATCTCCGGCGGCGCTGCCTTTTCTCGGTCGGATGCATCACGCGGATCGTGCCCATGTCGCAGGTGGCGCTGAGCCGCACGACGGGAAAGCCCGGTATTGGCGGCTCAAGGGCGGTAATGACCGGGCCGCTTCTGCCCACCGGTCGGACCTCGACGCCGCGGGGAACGATGACGGTGATTGCCCCCATGTGCGTGTGGACGACAATCTCGACATCCCAGTCATCGAACTCGGCCTGGCTCAAATCAATCGTCACGGAGCCCATGCCTGTGTCGATCTTGGTGAGACGGCTCACCTGCCAGCGGCCCTCGAGGCGAACCTCGCCCATCGAGGTAGAGATCTCGAGTGGCTCCTGACGCCACCGCGCGGGCGCAGTAAATTCGACGGGCGGCGGTAGGCTGCGAACCACCGAGGCGAAGTCAGCCTGGGTATGGGCCCCGAGCAGTGCATTGAGGGCTCTTTGGAAACGGTCGAGATCCACCTTGCCGCTAGCCAGAAGTCCCTGCAGGAAGTCGATCCCGCGTTGCTGGAGGTCCTCAGAGACCGGGGGTTCGGTCCCGGCCGGGATCCCGTCGTCGTTCACGCCAGCAGACTATCGCCGGATGTCAGCAAGGGCCGCTGTCGCTGCTCTGCTAGCCGGGCACTGCCCTGCCGCCACCGTGTGGCCAAAGATAGCGAACGCGGTCGATCGCCGCCGCGTCGTCGCCGTCCTCCGGTACCTGGAAACGGGGTGACGCTTGTGCACATGACACCTGCGCGCCGGGCGGCGCTCTGGATCGGCGTGCCGGTCGTGATTGCGGCGATTGGCCGGGGCGTGTTCAGCCTCATCGCGTCGGCCGATACCGGCCACTACTCGTTCAGCATCCCCTGACAGTCTCCGGCGGGAAGCTGACCGCGGACTTCCCCGGCAGCAACGTGACGGTCGTGCCGGGTGACAGCGGCGGTGTCGGCCGGTGATGGCGGCCGCGGGGTGGGCCCTGGGCTCACTTCTCGGGTATTTCCTCTTCCTGGGGCTTATAGCGTTCGTGGAGGATGAGTTCGGTGTCATCGTGGCGAAGGTCTTCCCGGTCGTGAGCTTGCCGGTCGCGCTCGTCGCGGTCGTCGTCGTCACCCTTATCGCCGTCCGCCCCACCCTGCGCCGGGCCGTGCGCATCGATCCCGGACGCGCTTTGCGCTATGAGTAGCTCCGGCCTGAACACGACGCATGCCGCGCTCATGTGGCTCGGAGTCTCAAAGTCCGGGTACTACGAATGGCGGTCCCGCCCGGAATCAGCGACCGCGAAAAGAAGGCAGGAGCTCAAGCTGCTGATCACCAAGGCCTTCGACGACTCCGACGGGACCTATGGCCACTGGCGCATCTGGCGGCAGCTGGGCCGGTGGGGCGTGCGGGCGGGCGCCGAGCTGGTCCGCGCCCTGATGCGCGAGCTGGGCCTGATGGCCTGCCAACCGCGGCCGATCCATTGCAACTGGGCCGCGGGCATATGCAGGTCACGCTGGATAGTGGGCAGCGCCACATTCACGATGCTGAAGTCCAGCTGCAGCACGAACTGCGCGGCGCAGATCAAGATCATCGGGAACGCAGCGGCCCGTGCCGGGCGATCGACCACTCCCCTCCCCGGCCAAGCCCACCGGTCATGCCGATGCCCTCGGCCCCGGCAGCATTCTGAGCAGCTGGAAGGCGGCGTCCGCCTGACTGCTTACGGTCTTTGCCCATGCACGAGCCGATTGAGTCGCTCGTCTGATGGCCGGCAGGACTGGAGGTTGACGACATCGGGGACGACCGAGATCCGCCTGGTCCGCGCCGGCCGGTACGTCAGCATCCTTCACGCATCCAGATAACCGGGGCCCATGGCAATCTTAGCCAGGGCGATGACGTCGGCCTTGTCGGTGGCCAGGGCTGCTGCGGCAGTAAATGGCTACGCTGTCGTGCCGTTTGCCGGGGTGGTGATGCCGAACAGTGCCGTGGCATTGCCCTCCAGGATGGCGCTCGCCTCGTGGTCGGTGATACGAGGATCAGTGATGTAGTCAACGGCCCGGACGAAAACCTCGCCTGCCTCGTAAGGGAAATCAGTGCCCAGCAGCAGCCGGTCGGCGCCTACAGAGTCGATCGCGCATCGCAGCGCCGGAACGTGACCGTGCCCGACGGTGTCGTACCACATCCGGCGGGCCGCGCTGCTGGGCCGCTCGGGAGTGTCGGGTGCCTCCCACTGGTATTGGTCGTCCGCCCGCCGAAGCAGCATCGGCAGGGCACCGCCCAGGTGGGAGTTGATGATCTTTATCCGCGGGTAGCGGCTGGGGATACCGGCGGTGATCAGCTGCATGGCCGAGATTGTGTCCTCGATGGGCGCGCCGATCATCCAGGTCAGGTGGTACTGGCTGATCAGCGGGGTGCACGCGCTGTTCCCGGCCGGGTGGAGGTACAGAACCGCCGCCCGCCGGTCCAGCTCGGCGAAGATTGGTTCGTAACGCGGCTCCACCAGGGCATGGCCGAGGACGGTCGTGTTCATGGTCACGCCCGCCATGTGAAGCTCGTCCAATGCCCGTCCCAGCTCCGCGATCGACGCGTCGATGTGCGGCATCGGAGTGGCGGCGAAGGCCCGGAAGTGGTCCGGATGGCGTTCGACCAGGGCGGCGTACTGGTCGTTCACGAAGCGGGCCGCAGCGACTGCCTTGTCGCGGTCTTCTCCGTACGGCAGTTGCGGTGAGGCGGAGAGTACCTGCATGTCCACTCCCGCCCGGTGCATGAGACGCAGCCGGGCCACGAGCTCTTCGCCGCCCCCGGCGCCAAGGCCACGCTGAGTTCCCGTGTCGGTGTGGCCGAGATCGACCAGCAGGTCGAGGTAGTCATCGGTCCAGTAGTGCGCGTGCACGTCGATCCTCATGGTTCAGGCTCCCTCATCGAGCTGCGATACCGCGTGCAGGATCGTGCTGGGCGATTGCCGGGTCTGGCGGGCGCCGAGACCGGCGGCACGGCCCTGACCCTCGGCAAGAGCCTTTCGGGCCCTGACATCTGGCCTCTCATGGCGCGGTTGCCCGGTCGCTGACCTGGACTACCTCGTGGATCACTTTGCGTGGCCAGCTCACCGCCCGCTTCCCTGGTTCCTGGCGGGCGGGGCCCGCCAGAAACCAGGTGGCCGGCTTAGCGGCCGCGGCGGGGTCCACCCCCCAGGGGACCTGCGAGTCGGCCATGAACGCGGCCAGGTCGGCGGGCAGGTCGGCGGCGAACGAGGCGTGGAACTTGTCCCGATCCAGGAACAAGAAGCCGTCCCTGGGCGGCAGGATCGGCGGCTGCGGCCCGCCGGCCGGGAAACCGGCGATGAGCGAGTTGACCGACTCGCCCTTGTCCGGCGCGAATGCGGAGATGTACACCAGGGCCGCCACGTTCGGGTGGGTGCCGGCTTCGGTGATGACGGCCCCGCCGTAGGAGTGGCCGACCAGCA
>JASHPR010000390.1 GCA_030038015.1 Streptosporangiaceae bacterium | reverse complement strand
ACGCTCAGCATCGCCTACCTGGGCGTGTTTCCCACCGCGCTAGCGTTCACCACCTGGGCGTATGCGCTGTCGAGAACACCCGCTGGCAAGCTGGGCGCCACCACCTATCTGGTCCCGGCCCTCACGGTGCTGATGTCCTGGGCAGTCCTGGGACAGGTCCCTACCTGGCTGGCGCTGACCGGTGGCGTGCTCTGCCTGGCCGGGGTCGCCCTCTGCCGCTGGCGACCCAGAATGCCACTTCGCGGCCAAGCCGCCCTGCCGTCACCAGAAGATCCCGCCAGGCAACCGCGTTAGCCACTCTCAGGACCGCCAGAACGCCCCGTCTGCGCCGGTACCTAGTCACTTGATCTTCACCCGCAAGCTGCGCCTAACGGCGGCTCCGCGCGCCTGTCGCCTGAACTGCTGACCACGCTCTGTGATCAGCATCGGGCTCAGCCGCAGGCGCATCATTTGCACCGTGTGCCTCCGGCGCCGGACATGGTCGCGAACTATACCGCGGGTTCGCGTTCAGCCCAGTTGGTATCTCCTGAACATCCGCCAGGCGCAGCGGGTGATCGTCGAGCGGTACGGCGGACGCCGCGCGGTCGGAACGATCCCGCGGGATCCCGCGCTGTTCACGTGCCCGCAGTGCGAGGACCCCTGACAGGGGCCGCTCCCCTTAGCGCCCTTTGCGGTAAACGGTGCTGCGGTGCCCGACGTCGAGAACCAGGACGATGAGCCGGTCGTCGTTGATCTCGTAGAGGATGCGCCAGTCACCGGCCGCACCCGCCACGTGCGCGGGTCACCCACAAGCTGCGTCGCCTGGCCCGGCCGCGGGTTCTCCGCGAGCCGGTCAATGACGCGCCCTAGCCGCCGCCGGACGGCGGGGTCTAGCCGGTCGAACGCCTTGCGGGCATCATCGCGGAAGACGACCTGGTAAGGCACGCGTCACAGGCCCGCGTCGGCCTTGACCTGCTCCCACGGGATAAGGGGCTCGCCGGCCTCGATGCTCGCACGGGCCTCGCGTGCGGCGGCAGCGTCGGCGAAGTCCTCAAGCAGCTCGGCCAGCTCCTCCGGGGACAGTCGCTCCAGTTGCGGGCCGAGTTCCGCCGGAACGATCACGGCCAGGCGCTCGCCGTGCTCGGTGAGGTACACCACGTGCCCGCGGGAAGCATCGTGCGCCGCGGCGGCCACATCGGGCGCCTCTTCAAGCGGAAGCTCGCTCATCGTGATCTTCTCCTTGGCGGTCGCTGCAACCTGGCTGATCGGTGATTGGCAGCTCTCTGTGCTCAGGCTACAGTCCCATTCGTTGCGCATGGCAGACCCCGGACCCTGGGCGCTGAGGCTGGCGCACTTCGGTCGTAGCGGATAATAGCCGGAGAAGTCCAGAAACCTCGAACATCGGCGCAGGCCAGCGCGGGTTTGGGAGATGCCTGTAAAACCGTCGGCTCAGCCTACGTTGGTTCGAACCCAACACCTGCCACCAGTAACAGTTCGTAGTACTGCCAGGTCAGCGCGGCAATTGGAAATCTTGTCCCCGCCGGGCCCGCCAGGCGGAGCGAGCGGTTCGCAAACCGCTCGGCCCAGCAGGGAGACTGTGCGCGCGCTAGGTTCTCACTCGCTGTCCGGCCTTGCTCCCAGATCGGTGTTGCGTTCGTTTATATCGTGCTGACCTGCGAGAAGATCCAACCAGACCAGCATCGACTACCCGTTCGAGCTGATGGCGGAGATCGTCGCAGTTTGCGGTCGCGCATTCGACTGGTCGGTTGATCACGGACATATGGCGGACAGGATCTGGGCAAAGCAAGCGGTTCGGCGGATCGCTTGCCGTCGCGGACGGTGACGGCATGTCGTCGGCCACCCGGCCGGGATGGCGAACGCCAAGGTCTCGGCCGCCGCGGCGCCCCGCCCGCCGCCGACGGCCCGCGGCTCTAACCGACTATGGCCATCTCCTCGAAACCTTCGCTGTCGGGGAGATCCTCAAGCAGGCCAGCTGGTCGGACGCGCCAGTCACCACCGGGCACTTCCGCACCGAAGCCGGCGACGAGGTTGACCGCGTGCTTGAGCGCGATGACGGTTTTGTGATCGTCTTCGAGATCAAGGCCGGTACCCGGATCGGCTCCGACGACCTGGGTCGCCTCAGTTGAAAGACCGCCTCGGCACACGGCTCCAGGAAGCGATCATCCTCTACACCGGGGTCCATGCCTACTCCCGCGATGACTGGATCACCGTCCCGCCACTAGACCGGCTCTGGGCGTCAGGCGACCTGCGAGGGCGGCCAGTTCCCTGACGAGCACCGCCGCGCAACGCCGTCCGTGGCTGTCCGTAGAGGCACCGGCCAAGCCCCTGGAAACGCACGGGCATATGACGGACAGGACCGGTATTGCATGGCGAACCTCAGTTGCACCAGGGCGCCGGCATCGTGGGCGACCTGGGCGTAGCGAGCGGCCAGGATTTGCCAGGACGGGAAGTCCCGCTGTTCCATGGCCAGGATCGTGCCGGCCTGAATTGACGCGCTGAGATCCCGCGCGTTCCGTAAGCTGCATCGGCAGAGCACGCCTACGGAGGCGCTGGGGCGGACAGCGAGTAGAACGTCTCGGCCCTGATGGCCAAGTCGCTTGGTTGAGTCGGCCTGGCCACCGCGAATCTGCTCTGACCGTGCCGAACGAACCCGTGCGAGGCTGTGTGGCAGTTCTCGGCACCGGGACTCTTGCCGGATTGAGTGCGGCTTGCCAGGCACAACGGTCGTATCACGTACCGCCAGGGCGGCGCGTCAGCAGGGGGGAGGGCCGAGCCCGGTCTTCAGGCTGGCCCATTCCCCGGCCAGCATCGGCCCGCGCAGTGCCTGGCACAGACGCGCCACCGCGGCCTGGGGATCGGTGGGCCACAAGAATACGTACCCGTCGCCGCCCGCGCTGGCCAGAGTCTGCCCGTCAGGGCTGAACGCCACGTCGTTCACCACGTCGGTGTGATCGTTCAGCACCGCGATCAGCGCACCGGTGCGGACATCGAACAGCCGCACCATGTCGTCCTCGCCGCCGGCCGCGAGAATCACGCCATTAGGACTGAACGCGACGTCATCGACCCGATCGGCACTTGCCTTGATCACCCTGATCAGGCGGCGGTCGCGGGTGTCCCACAGCGCGATCGTCCCGTCGTCACGTCCCGCCGCCACCAGCTGGCCGTCTGGGCTGAACGCCACAGCCCAGACCTGGCTGCTTGACGGCAGCGGCGGTCCGAGGGGACGCAGCGTCCGGGGGTTCGCGAGCACGATTTCGGCCCCGCCCGGCCTGCCGTTCAGGGGATCGACACCGTAGGAGAGGAGGGAGCCGTCCGGAGCGAACGCGGGGCCCGCCAAGGCGGCGTCGGTGAGCGGGGTGCGGGCCAGCAGCGTGCGGCTGCGGGCGTCCCACACCTCGATGTCGCCCGGGACACTGGCCTGAGCGGCGTTCGCCGGGTTTTTCGCCCAGGAGGCTGCGGCCACCAGGGAGCCGTCCGGGCTGAACGCGACCCCGGTAACGACCGGGCCATCCGCGCGCAGGGCGCCGAGCGGGGCGCCGGTCAACGGGTCCCACAGGCGGACATAGCCGTCCGAGCCGGCGGAGGCGAGCAGGCGGCGGTCGGGGCTGAACGCGAGGGTCTGCGCGCCGCCCGGATCCGCGCTGATCACGTGGGTCGGCCAGTTCGTGGCGGCATCCCACAGCCGGACCAAGCCGTCCAGGCTCGCGGTGGCGATCAGTCGCCCGTCCGGGCTGAAAGCCACGCCGGTGACGCCCGCCGGGATGGACAGGTTATGGGTGTGCTGGCTAAGCAGGATCACGCCGTCCAGCCCGCCGATCAGGAGCGTGTGTCCGTCACTGCTGAACGCCAGCGTGAGGATCGCACCAGGATAGGTGTTCTCGTATGCGTAGTAGACGTGCGGCGGCGATGCCCGCCAGAACCGGACCAGGTCGTCGGAGCCGTCGGCGACGATGTCGATGCCGTCCGGGCTGAACGCGACCGCGCCGATGTCCCCGGATCCGTGCAGCGGCTGCTGCGCGGTGCGGGTGACGGTGCTCCACAGTTCGATCTGGCTGTTGTCTCCCGCGCTGGCCAGCAGGCTCCCGTCCGGGCTGAACGCCACCGAGGAGACGACGTTGGCGCCGTCATCGGGCAGCGTCGCCACCAGCGCGCCTGTCCGCACGTCCCACACGCGGGTCAGGCCTGGCCCGGGATGTGCATAGGTGCCGGCCACCCCGCCGGCCGCGAGCAGCCGGCCGTCCGGGCTGAAGGCCAGCGACTCGACGATGGCGAACTGGCCGGGCAGCACTCCGGCTGGGGCCCCGGTGACCGGGTTCCACAGGTGGACCCGGGCTCCGCCCTCGCCGGCCGCGAGCAGCCGGCCGTCCGGGCTGAACGCCAGCGCGCTGGCTCCCGGCCCGGCCAGGACGCGGGTCAGCCGCCTGGTCGCCACGTCCCACAACCAGACCGCCTGCGGGTGCGGGTGCGTGCCTCCGGGTACCACGGCGGCGGCCAGCGTGCGCCCGTCCGGGCTGAATGCCACAGACGGCGCGGAGCCATCGACCGGGAGGATGGCGACCTGGCGGCGGGTCCGCGCGTCCCACAGCGTGACCGTCTGGTCGCGCCGGCTAGCCAGGGTGCCGGCCGTGGTGGCGATATACCGGCCGTCCGGGCTGAACGCTGCGGCCGTGACGATGCCTGCCCCGATCAGCGGGCCGTCGTAGGAGTCCATCTGGACCGACAGCAAGGCTCCCCGCGCCGCCACGGTGTGCGCCGCCTGCCAGGCCGCGAGGGCCGCCAACGCGGCACCACGCGGATCGCTGTAGCGCAACGTGAGCGCCTGCGCCGCGTAGTTCTGCGATATCGCGTTCCTGTTGCTCGCCGCCGCGTTGCGCTGCGCGTTCACTGCCAGCAGCCCCAGCACCAGCGCGGCTACGACCAGCACCGCCACGGCCGCCAGAGCCTGGCGCCGGTGTCGCGACCGGCGGTGCTCGGCCCGTTCCAGCTCCGCGCTCGCCTGCAGAAACTCCTGCTGCGCTGCGGAGACCTCACGGCTGTGATCGGCACCCCAGCGCCGCGCGGCCTCAAGCAGGCTGCCGCGGTAGAGCGCCGCCGGATCGCGCCGCTCGCGCTCCCAGGTGGTGGCGGCGTCGGCCAGCCGCTGCCGGTCGAGCAGATCGGCCCGGCCATCCTCGATCCAGCCCCGCAGCCGCGGCCACGCCCGGAGCAGCGCCTCGTGCGTTATTTCGGCGCGGCCCTGGCGCAGCGTGATCAGCCGGGCGGCGGCCAGGCCGTCGCGGGCCGACGCGAACGCGTCGGCGTCCCCGGCGAACGCCCGGGTCATCAGCTCATCAAGGTCGGCCGCGCAAAGGGTGTCCGCGGTAGCCTCACCGACCCGGATCATGGCGAGCAGGATGGCCCGCAGGGCATCCTGCCCGGCTGGTCCCAACCCTTGGTAGAGCCGTTCGGCCGCCTGTGCCACCGCGCCCCAGATGCCCCCGCTCGCCTGGTAGCCGGCCAGAGTCAGGTTCTGGCCGTCCCGCCGCTGCCAGGTGGCCAGCAGAGCGTAGGACAACAACGGCAGCGCGGCGTCATCCCCGCCCGCGCCGCCGCCCTTGATGTCGCGCAGCAGCAGGTCGCCCAGGCCGGGCTCGATCGCGAGGCCCGCGGCCTGGGCGGGCCCGGCGATTACGTCCCGCAGTTCGTCATCGGTCATCGGCCCGACCAGAACCTGCCGGTCGTGCAGGGAAGCCGCCAGGGCCGGGTAGGCCAGGCAGCGGCCGTAGAAGTCCGCGCGAAGCGCGAAGACCACCAGCCCCGCCGAAGTCACGCACGCGGCCGACAGCGCCTCAATGAAGGCGCGCCGCTCACCCTCGTCCGGGCAGAGGGCGAAGAGGTCCTCGAACTGATCGATGAGCAAGATCACCCGCGCGGGACCCGGCGCGGGCCCGCCTGTCGCGGCGGCGCCGAGCACGTCCGCCAGACTCCCCGGGTCTCGTCGCAACGCCTCGCTGAGATCCCCAGGAGGTACGCGGGTCACGGCCGCGAGCACGGTGGCCAGCCGCTGCAGCGGCGCCTCGCCCGGGGTGACCAGGACGAACGGCCAGGCCACCGAGCCGACCACCCCGAGCGCCCCACGTCCCACCGTCGGCACCAGGCCGGCTCGCAGCAGCGATGACTTGCCCGAACCCGACGGCCCGACGACGGCGATAGGTCCGCCGCCTTGGGCCGCCGCCTCGGCAAGCCGATGCACGAGCTCGTCGATCAGCCGTTCCCGCCCGAAGAAGAACCGCGTGTCCTCCGAGCCGAACGCGGCCAGACCCGGGTAAGGGCTGCGCGGTTCGGCACCCTGGTCGTCCTCGCCGAGACGGGCCTTCGGCGGCGGCGCCGGCGCCGGGTGCTGGTAGGCGGGGTTGGGCGCGAGGACCAGGTCATCGGCCAGCCCTCCCGCGTAGCGGCGGGGGCGCGGCAGGCCGCGTGCGGGCAAAGCCAGCGCTAGAGCCCGGTAGGCATGGCCGAGCGTCAGCCAGCGCGGGCCGCGCGGATCGCCCTCGCGCAGCAGTTCGACCAGGGCCCCGGTGAACGCCGTGAGCCTTTCGCCTGGCGGCGCGAGCGCCCGCTCGTCGTGCGCGGCTGCGGCCAGCAGATAGGTGCCGCGCACCTGCGCCGCCGCGAGCACGTCGTCGTCGCGCCCGCCGAGCGGGGCGCCCGCTCGCCCAGCGAAACAGCAGTCGAGCACGATCACGATGACCCGGGCCCGGCAGCTCGCTAGAGCCTCTCGGACCGCTGAGAACGGCAGCGCCTTGTAGGCAAGCCCGCGGCGGGCATCGTCAGTCGCCATCGTGGCAAGATGGAGCTCGCCGTCGGCGGAGACGACCCCGTGCCCGATGTAATAGAAAAGCAGAACGTCGGTGGCTTGCTCGGCGGCCTCGGCGAGCGCGATGCCAAGTTCGATAGGATCAGCCGGGTCGGGGAGAACCCGCAAGCAGGCCGGGTCCACTGCACAACGTTCGGTGAGGGCGCTCCCGGCCGCGGTAAGCGAGGTCGCGACCGCGGCCACCTGCGGGAGGGCGGAGCCGGACCGATGCGACCCGGTCCCGGCCAGCAAAACCCGGACCCCGGGTCCGGCTAACTCGCGCTGGTCTGCCCCGGCCGCGCCGCTCGCTCCGCCGGAAGATGTGGCGCCGTTCCCGCCCACCCGTGCCTCCAACCGGTATTGGCGGATATGTGTACCAGGCTAACGCCGGAATTGCCCGCCGACCGCTATGGTGATCTGGGCAGCTGGCGAGATGAGGACGGGTGGACCTGATCGTCGCGGTCTCTGGGCCGGAGGCGGATGATGAGACCCGGTCGCTGCATGCATGGCTGTCCGGCGACGAGGAGCTGCGCGGCCTGGCCCGGCTGACCGGCGCCGCACAGCCGGGGACCCTGGGACCGGCTGCCGAGACGCTGGCGGTCGCGCTCGGGCCCGGCGGTGTCACGGCCGCTCTGGCGACTGCGTTGGTAGCCTGGCTGCGGCACCGCACCAGCGACGTGACGATCACCGCGCGCGGCAACGACGGGCGGGAACTGCAACTGTCCGCCAAGCGGGTACACGGCATGAGCCCAGAGCGGCTGAGCGAGTTCACCACCCGCCTGGCCAGCGACCTTGGCGAGCTGGCCGACCAGGAAGGGCCAAGGCGGCCCGGCGACCGGTGAGCCGAGGCGCCAGCGGTCGCCTGCAGGCGGCCATCCAGCACGGCCTTGCGTGGCGGCGCAGCCAGAAGTCGAGTCCGTCCGCGATCCCAACCCGGCCGCCAGGGTGGCAAGTCACGTGCACTGGGAGGCGTGGCCGCGATGGCCCGGCTATGACCGACCGGCTCCAGGCCGGCCCGGTCCCCGCTGACCTCTGACTGACCTGACATATACCTGCGATGGACACGGTGTGGACCTGGTCGGCGAGTCCGGGCGCCCGCGGGAGCTCAAATATGGCCATCACCTGCACAATCCCGGTCACGCAATGACGCCCCAGCCCGGCTGTTGTGACGGCACCGCGTTTGACCTGCGGCGGCGCGCCCGCAGATTAAGAGTCCGCTGTTTTCCATCCGCGTGCTATCAGATAATGGCCGACGGTGCCGTTTCGTCCGCGACTGCGCCTATTTCGCTGCCACCTGGTACCGGTAGTCGTGGACTTCGGCAGGCCGGTGACTATGAGCGAGTTTTGGCACCGCACAGGCCCCCACCGACGTGGACGGCCGGTCCTAACTGTGCCAGCGGAAGCGCCAGGCGGTGAAGCCCGCCCCGGCGGCGGTCCACAGGACGAGGTTGACCAGGTCCCAGGCCGTGAACGGCCGGGCCGCGTAGGTGTTCTGGAGGACCTCGGCGAGCGGCTTGACCGGGAAGGCGGCTACCAGGCGTGACAGCCAGCCCGGCAGTCCGCTGAAGGTGGGGTCGAAGACCCCGGAGATGATCGCGATGGGCAGGAAGCTGGCGTACGCGACCGGCCCGGCGGATTCGGCGCTGGTGATGACCGAGCTGATGGCCAGGCCGAGAGAGGCGAAGCACACGATGCCCAGGATCAGCCCGCCGCCCAGCGCCAGCAGCTCCCCCGCCCGCGGCACGGCGCCGAAGGCGAGCCAGCCGATCAGCCCGGTGGCCGTGGTGATCAAGATCGCGGTGGCGACCGTGCTCACCAGCAGGCCGCCGAGGTAGGCCCCGGACGGCAGCGGCGTGGTCCTGATCCGCTTGAGCACGCCGTCGTGGCGCAGCACCGCGACCTTGGAGCCCAGGTTCACGTAGGCGACGCCGATGATCCCGAAGGCCAGGATGCCGGGCACGAAGACCGTGGTGTTCTTGATGTGGGTGCCGGGCAAGTACGAGCCGACGTTGGCCGCCCCGATCAGCAGCAGAATCATCAGCGGGAAGATGAACGTAAACAGGGCGTACTCGGCGCTGCGCCAGAAGCTGCGCTGCTCGAGCAGGGCCTGCCGGGCGGCGAGGCGGATCGTTCTGGTCACGTACGATCTCCGTTGCCCTGGTGGGAGCCGGTCAGCTGCAGGTAGGTGTCTTCGAGACGAGGAGCGCTGACGGCCAGGCCGTCCAGGTCTCCGAGGCCGTGCTCCAGCGCCCAGGCCAGCAGCAGCCGCAGGGTCATGGCCGCGTTGGCGGTGTGGCAGACCGACTCGGACCCGCTCACCACCAGGTCGAGCCCGTCCGGGGGCGGGGTCTGGCCGCAGCGCAGGGCCGAGGGCGTGGTGAAGGAGATGCGGGTGCTCAGGCCCGCCCGGGCGGCGACGTCGTGCGTTGTCCCGGCCAGCTCGATGCGGCCCGCTCGCAGGATGGCGATCCGGTCGGCCAGCCGTTCCGCCTCATCGAGGTAGTGGGTGGTGAGCAGGATCGTCTTGCCCAGCCTGCGGAGGTTCTCGATCGCCGCCCAGCACCGCCTGCGGGCCTCCGGGTCGAAACCGGTGGTCGGCTCGTCGAGGAAGACGAGCTCGGGATCGCCGGCCAGCGCCAGGGCGAAATCCAGCCGCCGCCGCTGTCCTCCCGACAGCTTGCGGACCTGGGTGTTCCGCGCCTCGGTGAGCTCCACCACCTCGAGCAGCTCGCCGAGCGGGCGCGGGTTCGGATAATAAGTCCGCCACACCTCGATGAGCTCCCCTACCCGCGCCTGCCGCGGGAAGCCGCACTCCTGCAGGACTATCCCGGCCCGCTCGCGGAGCTTGCCCGCTTGCGTGGCCGGGTCCAGGCCGAGGACGCGCACCGTGCCAGCCGTCAGCGGCCGGAAGCCCTCGAGGATCTCCAGCGTGGTGGTCTTGCCCGCGCCGTTCGGGCCGAGCAGGCAGAACACCTCGCCGTAGCTGACCTCGAAGTTGACGCCGTGCAGGACCTCGGTGCTGCCGAAGCTCATCCGCAGGTCACGGACGTAGACCGCCGCGGCGTCCGTCATCGCGTAGCTGCCGCGGGGATGAGGGCATGCACGAGCGTGTCGATCGCGGTGTCCTCGGCCAGGTCGGCCGGGATGGCGGCGCCGTCAGGATCGGAGAACCGGTGCCGCGCGAACCAGGTCAGCGTCTCGAGCACCAGCCGGGCCGTGACCGCGGGATCCGGCGTGCGGCGCAGCATGCCCGCGTCGGCCCGGCCGTTCAGGTACTCAGTGAGCGCCGCCAGGACCGGCGCCCAGATCCCCGTGATCAGCAGGTCCGCCATCTCCGGCAGCTCACGGGCCGAGCGTTCGAGCATGTCGGCGGCCTCCCTGGTCCGGAACTCCAGGTCGAACAGCTCCCTGAGGATTCCCTCGAGCTCGGCCGCGGCGTCGCCGGGCTCCCGATCGGCCAGCGCCTTGGCCAGGGCGCCGAACGGCACCGCCTCGGCGATGAGATCGCGCACATCCCGCAGGGTGGCCGCCAGCGGCGCGGGCGAGAGCGGCAGGTCACCCCCGGGCAGCTCCTCGAGCAGCAGGGCACGCCGGATCGCCAGCACGAACAGGCCTTCCTTGCTGTCCACGTAACGGTAGATCGCCGCTTCCGAGACGCCCATCTCGGCCGCGACGTCGCTCATCCTGGCTGACCCGTAGCCTTCGCGGGTGAACACCCGCACGGCCGCGGCGATCAGCTCGGGAAGCCGTTCGTGCGCGTCGCGTTTGCCTGTCATGTCCGAGCTTATAGAAGTGAGTGAGTCGATAACTTACCTAACGAGCCACTCTCGGCGGGAAATTCCCGGCCGGCGCCACCGGCCTGAACCTGAAGACGATGAAATCAGCCGACGTCTCCTCGCTGCGGATGCTGGCCTGAGCCCGGTCAAGGCCGGATCCGCCGCCGGTAGTCCAGCGTGCCCGCAGCTCAGGCAATTGCCTGGTCCGCCACGTCCGCTCATCGGTGTCGCGCTGATACCGGCGGGATAGAGCCTGTGGGCGCCCGTAACCCTGTCGCGGCCACTGACCTGGTGTATTGCGCGGGACGAGGGGTGGTCAGTTTAGGCATCTCACTGGGTGAGAGCCTCACAGTCAGGGACTGCCAGTACTCGTGTCAATGCGATTCGCCTACCTGGCGGTGCTGCGCATGTCCGGCTGGCTTGCGCTGCTCGCCCGATCCGACCGCGCCAGGGCGAACACGGCCTCATGGCCGTTGCCGCACGGCACCCGCAGGCCGCGGTGACCGGGGCCGGCGGACAGGACCTCGCCCAGCATGCTCCCGCCCAGGCGGAGCAGCCCGGCGCGGAGCACCGCCTCCGCCGCTTCCAGGCCCGCGCCGCCGCAGCCCAGGACCCGGGCCGCCCCGTCGGCGAGACGGCCCAGCTCGGCGGCCTTCGCCTGCGCGAGCGCGTCCCGGAGCCCCCTTTTTCCCTCCCGCCCCGGGGAGAGGCGTCACCACCTGCGCCGCCCGGCACCGCCGGACGGGTGGAGCAGATCGCCTCGTTCACCTCCGTGACCTGCCCGACCAGGTCCCTGAACCGCTCGTACTCCGCGACCTCCCGCCGGGCCTTCTCCAGTTCCGGGCCGGGTCTCAGGTGCACCGCCCGCGTCCGGCCGTCCACCGTCCGGGTCAAGTTCCATGCGGCCCGTGCCCGGGATGCTCCGGAGCCGCGCACGCGCAGTTCGGCTTCCCGCACTTCCTGCGGACCTCGTTCAGCGACCCCCGCCGGAAGTACCCGACCTGGCCCAGCTCCCGGTACAGCTCCTCGCGTCGGCGCTCCAGTTCCGTCAGGTCATCAGGGTCGTCGGCTACGCCTATGGGTGCCAAAGACCTGTGCCACGTGGGCGGATGCCCCGCTGGACTGGACGCAAGGTGGGTCGGTTCTGGGTCCTGCGCAGGGCTGGCCGGTGTTGGCCCTGCTGGGGTGGGATGATCTTCGGCTTGTGGGCTTAAAGCTGATCTTCCTCATCGCGTCCCGTGTCGTGTCGCTGCTGGGTTTGTCGCGGCGGGAGTCGTGGTGGAAGGACGCCGAGATCCTCATGCTGAGGCACCAGCTCGCTGTCGCCCTGCGGGAACGGCCTAGGGCTCCCGCCCGGCTGACGTGGCCGGACCGGCGTGGCTGGCCATTCTCGCCGGGACGTTGCCGGCCGGGTGGCTGGCGGGGATGCGGCTGATCGTGACCCCGGCCACGGTCTTGCGCTGGCACCGCGACATCGTCCGGCGCCGCCGGGCGGTTGTCGCGCAGCGGCCGCCCGGCGACGCATCGCAAGGTGCGGTCGGTGGTGCTGCGGCTGGCCCGGGAGAACGAGTCGTGGGGCTACCGCCGCATCCGCGGCGAACCCGCAGGGCTGGGCGTCACGGTGGCGCCGTCTGCCGTCTGGCAGATCCTCAAGAATGCCGGCATCCACCCGCGCCCCGCAGGGGTGGGCCGGGCTGGGCGGAGTTCCTGCGATCCCAGGCGCAGGGGATCCTGGCGCTGGATTTCTTCACCGCTGACCTGCTCAACGGCACCAAGGTCTGCGTCCTTGCCGCCATCGAGCACGGCACCCGCCGCGTCCGGATCCTCGGAGCCACCGGGCACCCAGTCGAATTTTGGGCGTCCAGCAGGCCAGGAACCTCCTGATGGACCTGGAGGATGCGGGGACGCGGGTGAAATTCGTGCTGCATGACCGGGACGCCAGCTGCACCGCCGCGAACTGCTGGAGCGGACGCTGGTGTGGAGCCGGCGGCACCTGATGACCGTGCTGCACGAGTACGAGGACTTCTGCAACACCCACCGGCCGCATTGCGCCCTGAACCAGGCCGCGCCGCTGCGCCCGCTGCCCGATGGCGTCACCGACCTCGATCAGCTCTGGGTCCAGCGGCGTGACCGCGCTGGGGGCGTGATTCATGAATATCGCCTGGTGGCATAGGTTTTCGGCGCCCACAAGGGCCTCCGGGCTCGCCGCGCCTCTCGCCGCAGGATCGGGCAGTGCCCGGGGGAGGTAAGTTCGGAGGGAATGCATCGTCCGTCCGGGTTGGGCCGAGTGAGAGGAGGCGGTCGACGATGCGCTGGCTCAAGGTACTCGCGATCGCCGTCGCTGTCGTGATCGTCTTCTTCGTGATCTCCTCGCTGGTGCACATTCTGTACCTGATTGGCGTTGGCCTGCTGATCGCCGCTGCGCTCTTCGCCGCGTTCAAGGGATGGGAGCAGTACAAGCGCGCCCGCGAGCGCCACGAGGAGCGCCGTCAGCAGCGCCTGCAGCAGCGTGAGGAGCGCCGCCCCCGTCCTTCCATCGAGGCGCCCCGGCAGCAGCCCACCGGGCTCCCCATTGAGGCGCCCCGGCAGCAGCCCACCGGGCTCCCGCCGGCCGCCACCCCCTCCGGCTTCGACGTGGACGAGGAGCTTGCCCGCCTCAAGCGCGAGCTGCCTGACTCTTAGCGGTACGGCGCCGCGGTCGTCCGCTTCCCCGCGCAGCGCTCAGCGGCTTTCGCGTGTGGCGGTCAGGAACCCGCCGCTGGCCGGGCCGGGAGCCGGGCGCCGGCAGGAATCTGCGAGCGCGGCGAGCGCGTGGAACCGGGGCTGCCAGCCGTTGTGGGTGCCGAAACCTGCGCCGCCTGGGCAGATGCTCTGCAGATCACGGTCGGCTCGGTCCCGCGTCCGGCGCCTAGCGGGCAGATCTTGGCCTGACTGGAGGTGGGATGATCTCCGGCTTGTGGGCTTGAAGCTGATCTTCCTCGTCGTGACCCGTGCTCTGTCGGTGCTGGCCTGTCGCGGCGGGAGGCATGGTGGAAGGACGCCGAGATCCTGATGCTGCGCCATCAGCTTGCGGTGGCCCTGCGTGAGCGGCCTCGCGTTTATTCGTGGTTGACGTGGCCGGACCGGGCGTGGCTGGCGCTGCTCGCCGGGACGCTGCCGGTCGGGCGCTTGGCCGCGATGCGGCTGATCGTCACTCCTGCCACGATCTTGCGGTGGCATCGCGACATCGTCCGCCGCCGGTGGGCGCGGCTGTCCCGCCGGGGACGTTCCGGCCGGCCGCCGGTGCGCCGCACTGTGCGGTCGGTGGTGCTTCAGCTGGCGCGGGAGAATGAGTCATGGGGGTACCGGCGGATCCACGGTGAGCTTGCCTGCGGGGTTTCAGAACTTGGCCATTGGTCCTGACCCGGGCCCTTATGCGGCCGGTTCGTACTCGTTGATGAGGCCGCCGAGGACGGGGCCGACGCTGGATCCGCTCTTGGGAGAGATCGGCGATGGGGTGGTCGGGCCGCGGCGGGTGCAGTTGGCGGCTGCGGTGGGGTCGTCGTCCGTTGTAGTGCGCTTCGTACTGGGCGAGGATCGGCCGTAGGTGCCGCTGGCCGAAGATGAGCATCCGGTCGGTGACCTCCGTCCGGGCGATGAGCACGAACCGTTCCGCGTAGGCGTTCGCGCGCGGGCTGCGGGGCGGGATCTTCACTGCCTCGATGCCGGCACCGGCCAGGACCGCGTCAAACGATGCGGTGCCGGAAGGAGCCGGATCAGCGCGGCGAGGACCGCACGGTCGGCCCAGTCGAGCCGGGGCCGCGGATGGGTACGGCGCAGCACGGCGACCTCGTGCCGCAGCACGAGCAGCTCGACGTCCTTGGAGGCCGATGACCGGCCGAGCAGGACCAGCCACCGCAGAGCCGGACGAAGATGAGATAGAGCAGGCGCAAGGACACGGATGATCATGATGCCCTACCGCCGACCCTGGCTATCGCCGCAGCTCACAGGCCAGGCAGACTTCTGGCATCCCACAGGATACTGCCGCACCTGCCCGTGCTAGCTGGCGCCGCCGAACGGCGCCTTGCCGGGACGACCGCGGTGCTGGCCGCGGCGGCCGCGTGCGGTTCGAGGGCGCTTGCGCTCCTGGACACTTCTCATACTTCCGAGCTACGATACAAGAAACTGAACAATGTACAGTTCAGTCGGCAATTCACCAGCCACCATGGAACCAAGGGACGGCGAGGTCACGCTGAATGAGGATCGCGCCTAACTTGCCCACCACCTCAGCGAGGCCGGAGGAGATCGGAATGGCGATGGCTGAGAACGCGAACCCTCACTTCCGGGAGGAAGGCACGGTTTTCAAGTCGACAGCCGGCATGCCTGGCCGGTTCGCGTCGAACTTCGACTTCCAGCTCGTCGAGCTCCTGGGGGCGTCGGCCTACGGCGGTGCAGCCGTCGGCGAGTGCTACGCCACCATCTCGAAGGTCAAGGATGGCGATCTGCGGGGATGGAGCGCTGCGTGGGAGGAGACGGCAGCCCGCATCGAGGAGACAGCCGCGAGGTGTGAGTCCGAGGGCCATGCGATCAGCGCTGCCGAGGCGTACCTGCGTGCCTGCACCTACTGGCGGGCAGCCGGGTTCTTTCTCGAGCGGGCTGACAAGAACCGGTTCGCGTTCTGGGACAGGCACCGCCAGTGCTTCCGATCCAGTGCCCATCTGGCCGGGGTCCTCTGTGAGGCCATCGACATCCCGTTCGAGAACGAGAAGACGCTGCCAGGCTACTTCGTCAAGGCCTCGGACACGATGGAGCCACGTGCCACCGCCATCCTCCTCAGCGGCGGCGACTCGGGCGCCGAGGAGCTCTACGTCACAACAGGCGCGGCCGCCGTGCGGCGCGGCTACAACGCGCTCCTGGTTGAGATCCCGGGCCAGCGCGGCGCCTACTACACCGACCCGGACCTGACGTTCCGCCCCGATACCGACGCGCAGTTCCGCTACATCGTCGACTACGCCCTGAGCCGCGCGGACGTCAAGCCGGAACACCTGTCCCTGACCGGATACAGCATGGGCGGCCTCTTCGTCGCACGAGCCGTCGCGGGTGAGAAGCGCATCAAGGCGGCGGTAGCCAGCTGCCTCACCCCGTCATTTGTCCCGGGGATCATGAGCCTGATCGGCCTCGACCCCAGTGAGCCCTACGCGGACAGGACCGACCTCGATTCGCTCGCCGATCAGGCCTCACCGATGGCCCGCCTGCTCCTGGGCGACGTACGCGAGCGCTTCGGGATGCTGGACCGCCCAGTACGCGACTACCTCGACTACCTCGGGGAATTCGACCTGTAGGGCCTTGAAGACAAGATAACCTGCCCGATCCTCAACATCGGAGGCGAAGGCGAGGGCAGCCTGTTCGCCGACTCCCACAAGTTCTATGAGCTCCTCAAGGGACCAAAGCGCGAGCGCCTCATCAAGGAGAGCGAGGGAGGCGAAGTCCACTGCGCGGTGAACAACCGCAACCTCGCCAATCAGATCGAATTCGACTTCCTCGACGACGTCTTCTCGAGACGGCATAACCTCGGTCTCGCGTTCGCCCCGGTGGAACCTGCCGTGGGCATGCGTCAGCATGCTGGACCCATAATCCCACCCATCATGAGGCACGAGCCAAGCGCCAGAACGGATGACCTGCGCTCAGCCGCACTGCGCGACGCCGCAAGTGCTGGCCGATCGTAACCGGCAGGGGAGGACGGAGCTAGTCCTCAGACCGCAGCCCTGCTTCCATGGCTTTGGCCTCGTACGGGCGTAAGGTCCGAGAACCTGCCTGAGAACTCAGGTGGCTGTTGAACGAGCAGCAGCGGGCGGGCTGGCGAGGCGGCTGGTCATGACAAGGATCACGGCCCAGTAGATGTAGGTCTCGTTTGATCCACGACAGCGTCCAGCGGCGGTGCAGCACCTGAAAGGTATACAGGTCATCGGGACGGCGGACGATTTCCAGTGTCAGCTTCGGCTTGAGCCTGCGTCTGGCCCAGGTGACCAGTTTCCCGGCGTAGCCGCCATCAGCCCAGGCCAGCTTGACCGACGGGAACGCTCTGCACAGGTTCCACAGCACCGGCCGGGCGGCGTCGTGGCAGAAGTACACCTGCATGCCGAGCTCGCGGGCGAGCTGCTGATGCCCTGCCATACCCGGAGATGACTTTTCGCTACCCGCGCACTCCCTCGGGAGAGAGCAAGGGGCGCTTCGCTGCGGTGAGGCCGCCGCACGCCGCGCATACGCCGGCCTCTGCGCAAAGCAGCTCCGGCCAGCCAAGGATCGGACGGCCGGCCTCCCGCGGCTCGGTTCGCTGAACGAGTTGGAGCCGGGGGCCACCCCGAGTCGATGTAGGTTGCGCGGCATTGCCCGCAGCCGGGCACGTGACTGCCGCTGCCCACGGTGAATCTTCCATCTTCGTCGGACCGGGCCCCGTCCTCGCCATCGAGAGAGTTCAACTCACCGGCGGTTTCGCTTCGTCTCAGAGCGCTCGCCGCCCCGAACCGCACTGCCGCTTGCTGGGAGCCTTTGGGACTCGATGCCCGCGAGGAGTGCCTTGACTCCGAACCCGAACGTCTCGTCGAAGCTCCAGCGGTCGATGTCCGCCGCGACCGAGGCCAGGCTCGCATAGCTACCCTCCGGGGCCTGCGCCACGACCTGCTGCAAGAGCGACAGCCGTTTCGCGATGGGATCGTCACCCGCAATTGCTGTCAGGGTGCGTTCCAGGTAGACGGTACCGAGCGCAAAGCTCAGCACGCACATGTGCGCTCTCAAGGCGTCCGCCATGGAAAAGCCGTCCTCGAGCATCAGCTCGATGAGCCGGTCTGCGTAACCGAGAAAAGACGACCGGTACCCGCTTTCATGGAAGACGAGCTGGATCCAGTTCGGGTGCTCGCGAGCCGCGCGTGATAGGCCATGCGCCGTTTCTTGAAGCAGGGCCTGCCAGGTCGTGAAAGACTTGCTCTCCTGTCGGATCCGGCCGACCACCCGCTCCCGCATGGCGGCAACGAGGTCTTCCTTGCTCGCGAAGTACGTGTAAAGCGCCGTTGGCGAAGCGGCGCCGACTTCCGACGCGAGTGCGCGCAAGGTGACCGCTTCGACCCCGTCCCGATCTGCCATCGCAAGGGCTGTATCGGCTAGCGAATCTCGCGAGATGGAGCCTCGAGCGAGACGGTGACCCTGCTTCTTCGACTTCATTGACCCTCGCAGGAGAGGCCCGGGGGGCG
>JASHPR010000389.1 GCA_030038015.1 Streptosporangiaceae bacterium | reverse complement strand
GGCGGCAGCCGGGCCCGGACGGGCAGCCAGGCCGGCGGGCGGACGGCGGCGCCACCGGCGCCGCTGAGCTCGGCCCGCTTACCGGGGCCCATCCCTGCGGGCGCGGGCCCTTACCTCACCGCGCTGTTCCTGCGTCGTCCGGCCCGGTGAACCCGAGCAGCGCGGCGAAGCGGCCGGCCATCATGTCGCGGCCCTTGATCCCGGCGACGAACTCGGCGGGGATGAGCTCGTCGGCGCCGGGCCGCTGGCCCGAGCCGCCCTGCGGCCCGATCGGCACGACGATGCCCGGTGCCGTCGGCTCGTAGGGCCTGAGGTCCCCGTCCCCGGTGATCAGGGCGCGGACGTTACCGGCGACGACCTGGGCCTGCCGCGCGGCAGCCCCGGCCATCTTGTGATCGGCGGCTGAGACGTCGCCGACGGCGAAGACCCGGTCCTGCCCGGCGACCTGCAGGGTCGGCGCGACCTCCACGAAGCCGTCCGGCCTGCGCGCGGCCGCGAGTTCGCCCACCAGGTAGTCGCTGACCGGCACGACCCCGTGGCAGCGGAACCAGATGTCCGCGGCCACCTCGGCGCCGGCCTGCGTGGCCACGGTGAACGCCTGCAGCTCGCCAGGCTGGGCCGGCGGGTCGTCCCGCAGCGCGGTGGAGAGCAGCAGCTCGACCCCGATGCCGCGGAGCTGGCGGCGCAGCTCGGCCTTGAGATCGGGCCGGAACCTCTCGCCGAGGACGTCGTCGGCCATGTCGATGAGCGTCACGTGCTTGCCGGGCCAGACCGCCTTGATCTCGCCGGCCAGCTCGATGCCCACCGGCCCGGCACCGATCAGCAGCACCCGGCGCGCCGCGCTCAGCGCCGCGTGCGCCGCGCGGACCTTGTCATGGGCGTCCTTGGCCAGGTCGAGGTCGCTCTTGGCCGGGAACGGGTACGCGGAGCCGGTGGCCAGCACGATGTAATCCGCGTCGATGCGCTTGCCCGAGGCCAGCGTCACCCGGCCCCGGTCGGCCTTGGCCGCGCGGTCGCGTATCACGCGGCCCCTGGCGAGCAGCCGGCCGTAGGGCAGGTAGATGCGCGGCAGCCAGGAGGGGTCGGCCAGCGCGCGGAGCGAGGCGACGTTGTGCACGAAGGAGTCCTTCGGCTCGACGAGCACGACGTCGGCGACATCGTCCAGTGCCTTGGCCGCGCTGACCCCGCCGTAGCCGCCTCCGATGACCACGACCGCCGGGCTGGCCGGGGAAGCCTCGCTCATGAAACTCTCTCCTCGGTGGCCCAGGTTCTCTGCAGGGAAGAAGAGCTGCTTCATAGATAATATATATGACAGAGTATATACCTGCAAATCTTCATCCGCATCACCGGCCGGGTAAGCTGAGCCGCATGAATGCCGCGGCGCCGTCAGCGGCGGCCGCCCGGGCGGGCAGGGGACCCGGCTGCGGCGGGACGCTGAGCGACGACCTTGGCTGGGCGCTCGGCGTCGTCTTCCGCAGCTACGCCAAGGCAGCGAGCGCCGCGTTCGCCGAGCTGCCCGGCGGCGCCCGGGGCTACCAGGTGCTCGCGGCCGCCAGCCGGGGCGAGCCGGGCAGCCAGCTGGAACTCGCCCACCACCTCGGGGTCGACCGCACGGTGATGACCTACCTGCTCGACGACCTTGAAGGCGCCGGGCTCATCGAACGGCGGCCCGATCCCGCGGATCGACGGGCCCGCCGCATCGTGGTCACGGCACCGGGGCGGGAGCGGCTCGCTGACCTTGCCAGGCGGCTGCGCGCCGCCGAGGAGCACGTGCTGTCCGGGCTGAGCACCGACGACGACCGCCGGGCGTTCCGGGCGCTGCTGCGGCAGCTGGCCACGCACGCCGACGCCCAAGATGCCGTGCCCCGGTGCACCGTGGCCGCGCAGGCCGGACCCGGCCTGCGCGGCGCGTGCTGACCGCGCCCGCGCCGCCCGCTGCTCTTGCGGGGCGGCAGCGCCGGAGCGCGATGCGGCGGCTGGCTATCCTCCGCTGGCGGGGGCGAAGCGGCGAAGCAGGTACCACGAAAAGTATCCGCTGTATCTGCGCTGCAGTTCCGGCAGCTGCCAGTCCCGGCCGCTGATCGTGCCGCGGCAGGAGGGCGTGCCGCAGTTGCACGGCATCAGGTCGTCGGCGTCGTCGAACAGCGCGTAGTCGGTGGTCAGCTCCTCCCCCGCGGCCACGTCCCGCATGGCGACCAGGACGATGTTGCCCGCGAAGCCGACGTTGGGCTCGCACGAGTGGTTGATGAACAGCATGACCGGCTCGTACTCGGCCTCGTCCAGGGCCACCAGGTGGACGCCGTCCGCGATCTGGACGTCGGAGTTGCGCAGCCGTTCCGGCAGCGCGCTGAACGTGCCGGTGTCGACGAGGTGACCGCCCTTGATCGCCACGATCTCGCCGGCGGCGATCGGCGCGACCGCCACCAGCCCGCGGCCCTCAATCCCGCTCGGCCGGCCCTTCACCGCCTTGGGCGAGATGTAGCTGGACACGAGCATGCGCGCTACGCCTCGGCCGGCAGCGCGGGCAGCTCCCCCGTCGCCTCATAGCCCGTGATCTCCGCCAGCCGCCTGGCGTGCCGGGACTCGCCGGAGAACGGCGTCTCGATGAACACCCTGGCGAACGACACCGCGTCGGCCACCGGGTACATGCGGGCGCCGAGGCTCAGCACGTTCGCGTTGTTGTGCAGCCGGGCGAGCTGGGCGGTCTCCTCGCTCCAGGCGATCGCGGCCCGCACCCCCCGGATCTTGTTCGCGGCTATCGCCTCACCGTTCCCCGATCCGCCGATGACGATGCCCAGGCTGCCCGGGTCACCGACGGCAGAGTTCGCCGCGCGCATGACGTAAGGCGGGTAGTCGTCGTCATCGCGCTCGGCGTCGGGGCCGCAGTCGATGGGCTCGTGGCCAGCCTGGGTCAGCCACTCGATCAGGCGGCTCTTCAGCACGAAACCCGCATGGTCGGATCCAAGGTAGACGCGCACGACCGCCAGTCTCTCAGAACGCATGGCAGCGGGCGCGGACCGCGCCCCATCAGTCAAAGATCGGGTCCCTGGTACGGCTGCGCTTCAGCTCGAAGAAGCCGTCGGTCCCCGCCACCGCCAGCACGCCGTCCCAGAGCCTGGCCGCGGCGTCGCCGCGCGGTATCGGCGAGACCACGGGCCCGAAGAACGAGACGCCGTCCACGGAGATCACCGGCGTGCCCACCTCGTACCCGACCCTTTCCATGCCGTCGGCGTGCGAAGCGCGGAGCGCCTCGTCGAACGACGGGTCGTCCATCGCGTCGGCCAGGTCGGACGGCAGCCCGGCCTCGGCCAGCGCCGCCTCGACCGTGGCCCGGTCCTTTGGCGCCTGCTCGTGATGGAACCGCCTGCCCAGCGCCGTGTACAGCGGCAGCAGCACCTCGGGGCCGAACTTCTGCTCCGCCGCGATGGCGACCCGCACCGGTCCCCATGCCTGGGCAATCGCTTCCCGGTACTGCTCGGGCACGTCCTTGCCCTCGTTGAGGACCGCCAGGCTCATCACATGCCAGCGCGCAGACACCGGGCGGACTTTCTCCACCTCGAGGAGCCACCGCGAGGCAATCCACGCCCACGGGCATAGCGGATCAAACCAGAAATCGACGGGGACCGGCTCCTGCGCGGGCATGCGTGCTCCTCGGAACGCTGAGGGTTGACACTGGTCGTAACCAGGGGGCTGGCGACGTCATTCCGCCAGCCGACGTGGGATCATTCTCGCGATCGCCAGCCCGGGAAGGGATTGCCGCAGTGACTAGCAACCTCACGCGCGACGAGGCGCGGGAACGCGCGCGCCTGCTCAACGTGGAGTCCTACCGCGTCGAACTGGATCTCACCGGGGGCCAGGCCACCTTCGGCTCGGTGACCACGGTCAGCTTCCGTTGCGCCAGCCCCGGGGCGTCAACGTTCATCGACCTGACCGCGCCGGCGGTCCACGAGATCACGCTGAACGGCGCCCGCGTCGGCCCGGAGAACTTCGACGGGAACCGGATCACCCTCGGCGGCCTGGCCGGGACCAACGAGCTCCGGGTGGCCGCCGACTGCGCCTACTCGCGCTCCGGCGAGGGCCTGCACAGGTTCACCGACCCTGCCGACGGCAACGTCTACATGTACTCAGACCTCGAGACGTTCGACGCGCACCGGGTCTACGCCTGTTTTGACCAGCCCGACCTCAAGGCCGTGTTCCAGTTCGAGGTCACCGCGCGGCAGGGCTGGCAGGTCATCTCCAACACGGCGCCGGAAACGGTCGCCGAGGCCCCGCTGACGAACACGGCGCTCTGGCTGTTCCCGCCCACGGCGGTGCTGCCGACCTACGTCACCGCGATCGCCGCCGGGCCGTACCACGCGGTGCGGGACTCCCACGACGGGATCCCGCTCGGCATCTTCTGCCGCCAGTCGCTGGCCAGCTACCTGGACCCCGACGAGATCTTCGAGGTGACCCGGCAGGGCTTCGACTACTTCCACGGCGCGTTCGGCGTGCGCTACCCGTTCGGCAAGTACGACCAGGTGTTCGTGCCCGAGTTCAAGGCCGGCGCGATGGAGAACGCGGGCTGCGTCACATTCGTCGAGGCCTATGTGTTCCGGTCGCGGGTGACCGAGGCCAACCGCGAGGCCCGCGCCGAGACGATCCTGCACGAGATGGCGCACATGTGGTTCGGCGACCTGGTCACCATGCGCTGGTGGGACGACCTGTGGCTGAACGAGTCGTTTGCCACCTGGGCGGGCACAGTGGCCGAGGCCGAGGCCACCCGCTGGTCCACCGCGTGGACGACGTTCGCCCAGGCCTGGAAGGCCTGGGCGTACCGGCAGGACCAGCTGCCGTCCACGCACCCGATCGCCGCGGACATCCCCGACATCGCGGCCGTCGAGGTGAACTTCGACGGGATCACCTATGCCAAGGGCGCCGCGGTGCTCAAGCAGCTGGTGGCTCACGTCGGCCGGGAGCACTTCCTCACCGGGCTGCGGCGCTACTTCGCCGAGCACGCCTGGGGCAACGCGACCCTCGGCGACCTGCTCGGGGCGCTGGAAGAGGCCTCGGGCCGGGACCTGTCCACCTGGTCGAAGAAGTGGCTGGAGACCGCCGGGGTCAACACCCTGCGGCCCGACTTCCGCTGTGACGACAAGGGCCGGTTCACCGACTTCGCCGTGCTGCAGGAGGCCCCGGCCAGCCATCCGGTGCTCCGGCCGCACCGCATCGCGATCGGCCTGTACGACCGGGGTGAGGAGGGCCTGGCCCGGCGGGACCGGGTCGAGGTCGACATCGACGGCGACCGCACCGAGATCCCGGAGCTGGCCGGGCAGCGCCGGCCCGACCTGGTTCTCGTCAACGACGACGACCTGACCTACGCCAAGATCCGGCTGGACGACCGCTCGCTGCGCACGCTCATCGCCGGCAAGGCCAGGTTCGCCGACTCGCTCCCTGCCTCGCTGTGCTGGGCCGCCGCCTGGGACATGTGCCGGGATGCGGAACTGGCCGCGCGGGACTACGTCAGCCTGGTCCTGTCCGGCATGGACTCGATCGAGGACATCACGGTCCTGCAGACCGTGCTCCGCCAGGCCGCGGCCGCGGTGCGCCGGTTTGCCGACCCCCCCTGGCGCGCCGCGGGCCTCGGGCTGATCGCGGACGCCCTGCGCGGCCGGCTGCAGCGGGCCGAGCCGGGCTCGGACCAGCAGCTGGCCTACGCCCAGGCGTTCGCCAGCGTGGCCATGTCCCCGGATGACCTTGCGCTGCTGGCCGGGCTGCTGGACGGCTCGGCCGCCATCGAGGGCCTCGCCGTCGACACCGAGCTGCGCTGGCAGCTGCTGTACCGGCTGGCATGCCGCGGTGCCGCCGGGCCAGCCGAGGTGGACGCCGAGCTGGCCAGGGACCCCACCGACGCCGGCGCGCGGCACGCCGCCGCCTGCCGCGCCGCGTTCCCTGACCCGTCCGCCAAGGAGGAGGCCTGGAACCAGGTGATCGGCGGCAAGCTCTCGAACGCGACGTTCCGTGCCACCCTGGACGGGTTCACCAACCCGGACGCCGAGGAACTGCTCGAGCCGTACGCGAGCCGCTACTTCGACGTCGTCGCCGGCATCTGGCGGGACTGGAGCTCGGACATGGCCCAGTACTTCGTGGAGAACGCCTACCCCTCGTGGAAGATCACGCCGGAGGCGGTCGCCGCCGCCGACGCCTACATCGAGCGGACGGATCCGCCCGCGGCGCTGCGCCGGCTGCTGTCAGAGGGCCGCGACGACGTGGCGCGCGCGCTGCGCTGCCGCCAGCGGGACGCCCAGGCGACGTCGTAGCCTGCGGCAGCGCCGCCGCTCGTCACCGCTTGCGGCCCACCCCGCCCCACAGGTTCGACGGTGTCTTGGCCTCGATCTCCGATCGCGGCCGCCACTCCGGCACCGGCACCAGGCCGGGCGGCACCAGGTCCAGGCCCTCGAAGAACGTCATGACCTCGGCGTGCGACCGGAACGTGGCCGCCTCGGCCGCCTGGGCGTTGTAACGCCGGCTCGCCTCGGCGCCGGCGGCCGCGTCGATGTCCGACGCCGGGTGGGAGATCGTGAGGAAGCTGCCCGGCGGGACAGCTGCCATCAGCGTGCTCACGATCGCGCGCGGGTCGTCCTGATCGGGGATCATGTGCAGGATCCCCAGCAGCATGACGGCCACGGGCTGGGTGAAGTCCAGCGTCCGCGCCGCCTCGGACAGCAGCTTCGCCGGGTCCCGCAGGTCGGCGTCCACGTAGTCGGTCACGCCCGCGGGCCCGCTGGCCAGCAGCGCCCGGGCGTGCGTGAGCACGATCGGGTCGTTGTCGACATAGACCACCCGGCACTCCGGGGCCACCGACTGGGCGACCTCGTGCGTGTTGTTGGCGCTCGGGATGCCGGTGCCGATGTCGAGAAACTGCCGGATCCCGGCCTCGCCGACCAGGTAGGTCACCGCCCGCGCCAGGAACGCCCGGTTGGCCCGGACCGAGTGGGCGATGTTCGGATAGGCCTGCATCACCTGGTCGCCGGCCGCCCGGTCGGCCGCATAGTTGTCCTTGCCGCCCAGCCAGTAGTCATACACGCGGGCGATGTGCGCCACGCTGGTGTCGAAGGCCGGTTGCCTGACGTCGCCGGAACTCATGTACGGAAGCCTACGGGAGCGGCCGGCCCGCCGCAGCGGCGCAGACCGCGCGGACCAGCGGCACGCCGGGCAGGTCCTCCAGGAGCACCGCGTCGCCATCGGCGCCGCACAGCGGTATCTGCCAGTTCGGGTACTCGTCGCTGGTGCCCGGGATGTTCTGCGGACGGCGGTCGCCGACGGCGTCGGCGAGCGAGACGCCGACCAGCAGCGCGGCCGTCTGGCTCAGGTACCGGTACAGCGCCACGGTGAACTCGTCCGCGCCGGGCAGCGGGCCCGCCGGGATCAGGCCCCGCGCGGCCAGGGCATCGCCCCAACTCGCCAGCATCCGCTCGGCGGCGTCCCGTTCATCCTCTTCCGGCTGTTTCAGGAGGCCAAGCCGGGCGCGGACGGTCACCTGGTCGCCGGTGCGGAACGCGGCGACAGGCGGCACGTCGTGGGTACCGACGGTCGCCATGCAGTCCCGGCGCCAGTGCTCGGGCGCCAGCGGCGTGCCATCGGGCTCGCGGGCGAACCAGAGCATCATCGTGCCCATGATCCCGTTGTCCGCCAGGTAGCGGCGGATCCAGGGGTCAACGGTGCCGAGGTCCTCGCCGATCGCCAGCGCCCCGGCCCGCGCCGCCTGGCCCGCCAGCGCAGCCACCGTGGCCCGGTGGTCGTAGCGGATGTAGGCGCCGCGGTCCGGCCGCATCCCCTTCGGCACGCACCACAGCCGCATCAGGCCCATCACGTGGTCGGCACGCAGCCCGCCCGCGTGCCGCAGCGCCGCTTCGAAGAGGTCGGCGAGCGGCCGGTAGCCGACCTCCGCCATCCGCCGCGGATGCCAGGGGGGCTGTGACCAGTCCTGCCCCCGCTGGTTGAACTCGTCCGGCGGCGCGCCCACGGACAGGCCGCCGACCAGCAGGTCCTGGTGGGCCCACGCGTCCGCGCCGCCGGGGTGCGCACCGACCGCGAGGTCCGTGATGATCCCGGTGTCCATGCCGGCGGCGCGCGCCTCCCGCTGCGCCGCGGCAAGCTGGGAGTCGGCGAGCCACTGCAGCCAGGCGTGAAAGTCGGCGTCCGCGTCGGCCCACGGCCAGCCGGGCCCCATGGCCCGTGCCGCGGCACCGGGACCGCGCACGCCGGCCGGCCAGGACCGCCAGTCCGGCCCGCGGGCGTCGGCGAGGACGCACCAGGCGGCCCAGTCCTCGAGGTCGCGGCCCTCCCGCTGGCGGTATCGCTGGTACTCGGCGCGGCGCTGGTCGCTCATCGGCACCCCGTGGATGATCTCAAGGGCCTGCCGCTTCGCCGACCAGACCGCGTCCCTGTCGATGAGGTCGCCGGTGGCATTCCTGGCCCGGAGCGGGGCGGCGAGCGCGTCGATCCGTTCCCGCAGGCCGGCGTCCAGCCAGCTGAACTCGGGGATGTCCTCGATCCGCAGGTACAGCGGGCTGACGTACCTCCTGGTCATCGGGAGGTAGGGCGACGGGCTGACCGGCGGCTGCGGCTCGGCGGCGTGCAGCGGGTTGATCAGCAGGAAGCCGGCGCCCAGGTCGCGGGCGCTCCAGCTGGCCAGGTCGGCGAGGTCGTGCAGGTCGCCGTGGCCCCACGACCGCCGGGAGCGTACCGAGTAGAGCTGGACGGTGAACCCCCAGGACCGGCTGTCCGGAACCCGCGGCCTGGCCAGGGCGCCCTCCGGCAGCGCCGGGCGTGGCTCGCAGCTCCCGCGCTCTCCGCCGGGCTCGGGCACAGCCTCGAGCGCGGCCAGGATCGCGGCGAGGGTCTCGTCGCTGACCTTGACCTGCTGCTCGCGCCAGTCCAGGTAGCAGGGTTGTATCCCGGCGGCCTTGGCCCGCCGGATCAGCTCCGGGTCGGTCATGCGCAATACTCTGGCCGGCGCCGCGCACCCCGCGGACCCGATACCCAAGCTCGGTCCGCCGCCGTGACCCGCATCGCGACTTCCATGATCATCCGCATCTTTTACTCCGTTTGAGTCATGATCATGGCCATTATGTCCTGGTTTGTGAAACGCAAAAGGAGTAAAAGAAGGCGGCACGGCAGCCCTGGCGTCGGCGCCAGGGCTGGCGGGCGTCGCGCCGCCAGCGGGGCACCGCGGGTCCCGGGCTGGGGTGTTCTAGGTCAGACGCTGGCAGCCCGCCCGGAGTGCGTCATCACCCCGTCCGGGTGAAGGCCGGGGCCTGGCTAGCTTGCCGAGGGCGGCGAGGCACCCGCGCCGGGGAACGAGGGCAGCTTGGACTGGCACGCCTTCAGCGCCGCCGCCACCTTCGGGTTGCTGGGATTCAGGCCGTTCAGGAAGCGATCCGTGCCCGGCGAGGGCGGCGCCGTCGGCTGGGCCGTCGGGATGGCCTCGCCATGGGCAGCCATGCAGCTGCGGAAGGCCTGGAACGCGGTCGCGAAGCCGCCACCGCCGAAACCACCGAAACCGCCGCCGGAACCGCCGCTCGGGCGCAGCGCCGCGCAGGCCTGCCTGGCCTGCTGGAATGTCGTGCTGTCAAACCCGCCGGAGCCGCCGAACCCGCCGGCGCCGGTGGTCGGGCGGGCCGCGGGGATGTCGGCCCCGTGCTGGCGCAGGCAGTTCAGGTAGGCGCTGAAGCTGCTGCTGGACGAGGCCGATGAAGACGTTCCGGAAGAGCCGATCAGCCCGCAGCCCGCCAGGAGCAGCACCGCCGCGCAGCTCCCGGCCGCAAACCGGGCATTACGTGACGTAGCGCCGATGAGCGAGCGGCGCAAAACCCTGCCAAACACCGAACTTCCTCCACCTGGCCGGCGCGGCACCCTTCCCAGAGGCGATCGGCGCCGACCCTCCGATATGGCTGCTTGACTCTGGCAACGCAGAAATCTGGCCGACCAGCTTGAGCGCAGCCTCAACGGAGCCTGGCTGTTCGCTACGGATGTGCGGCACACTGCCATCTGGCAGCTCACAAGGCCCACGGGCGCCAGCCCGGGGCTGCCCGCCCGGCTCAGGGCGGCTCACCAGAGGGGCGGGTGCCGGTCCTTCCACGGCCGCGCCGCCTCGAGCTGCGCCGACAGCGAGATCAGCGTGCCCTCCTCGCCCATCCGGCCGGCCAGCATGACGCCGATGGGCAGGCCGTCGGCGGTCCAGTGCAGCGGCAGGCTCACGGCCGGCTGCCCGGACACGTTGTACAGCGCGGTGTAAGGCGTGAACCGCTTCTGCCGCTCGAAGTTCTCGGCAGGCTCCACCTCGTCGAAGTAGCCGACCGGCACCGGCGGTGATGCCAGCGTCGGCGACAGCACCGCGTCGTACGCCTTCATGGCCTCCAGCGCGCCGCGCGTGACGGCCTGCAGGTACGCCTGCGCGAACACCAGCGCGGGTGCCCTGACCTCCAGCCCCCGGTCGCGGAGGTAATGGGTGATCGGCAGGAGCTGTCCCTCCTGCGCCGCATCGATCGGCGCGAGCGTGGCCATCGCGTACCAGAGCGTCTCGAACATGGGGACCACGTCGGGCCCGAACGGCAGGGTGACGTCCTCGACCTCATGCCCCAGGCTGGCCAGCAGCGTGCTGGCCTCCTCGTAGGCCGCCACGCAGTCCGGGTGGACCTCGGCCCCCTCCACCGCGTGCTGCAGCGACCGCCCGATCCGCAGCCTGCCTGGCTCCCGGCCCGCGTGGGCCAGGAACGTCTCCCCCGGCGGCAGCGGCGGCAGCGTGTACATGTCGCCGAGGCGGTTTCCTGCCATGGCGTCGAGGAGCAGCGCGGCGTCGGCGACCGTGCGGGCGATCGGGCCGTCCGCGGACAGGCCGGCCAGGTCGGGCAGGAGCGGCCCGCCAGAGATCCGGCCACGGGTGGGCTTGATTCCGAACAGCCCGCAGACGCTGGACGGGATCCGGATCGATCCCCCGCCGTCGCTGCCCTGCGCGGCCGGGGCGAGCCCGCTGGCGACCGCCGCGGCGGCGCCGCCGCTCGAGCCGCCGGCCGACCGGCTCAGGTCCCAGGGAGTCCGGGCCGGGGGGCCGATCCTGGTCTCCGTGTAGCAGGGCAGGCCGAACTCGGGGGTTGCGGTCTTCCCGGTGATCACGATCCCGGCCGCCCGCAGCGCCTCGACCACGTAGTCGTCCTGGTCGGCGATGTTGTCAGCGAAGATCGTCGACCCGAACGTCATCCGGACGCCCGCGACCATGTTCAGGTCCTTGATCGGCACCGGGATCCCCGTCAGCGGCGGCAGCGCCGAGCGCTCGTCGGGGCCGGCATCCGCCACGGCTTTCTCCGCCGCCGCGGCCTCCTGGCGCGCCCGCTCATCGGTCACGGTGTAGAAGGCTCCGACCTGATCACCGAGCCGGTCGATGCGTTCAAGGTAATGATCGGTGATCTCGACGGGCGACAGCTCGCCCTTGCGGATCGCTGCCGAGAGCTCGGCCACGGTGAGGTCATGAAGCTGCGTCACGTTACCGAACAGTAGACGGAGCCGGGCTTCCGGGTCCAGCAGCGACCCGGCCCGCGCAAAAAGCCCAGGGCGGATGGTCGCTTCGTGCTGGCTCAACTACGCTGTGAGATGTGGACCGGGAGACCGGGGCGGAGGTGAACGCGACCGGACCAGCGAACGCGCGAGGGCAAGCTCGCGGTGAGCCGGTCCCCGCGCCCCGCGCCGCGCTCGGCGGCCTGGCCGGCGATCCGCGGCTGCCTATATGGATCATGCGCGCCCTGATGGCCCTGGCCGCGGGGATCGGCGTCACGATCTGGCAGGGATGGCGGCTCGGCCTGACCGCCGCCGCCTTCATCGCCATCGCGGACACCGTCTACCGGTCGAGGACCACGTCGGTCATCCCGGCGTCGGTGCGGGTCACCTCGGCGCAGCGGCGGACCAGGCGCCGGCTGCTGCTGCTCAGGCCCGCCGGGTATGTCGCGCTGCACCGGCGGTCGATCCCGGGCAGTGACTCCGTGATCGACCATCTGGTCATCGGGCCCGGGGGCGTGTTCGCCCTGGACTCCGAGCGCTGGGACCGCCGGCTGCCGGTCCGGAGCGTGTCCACCGACCTGCTGTACCACGGCCCGTACAGCCAGCGGGACCGGCTGAAGCACGCCGACTGGGAGGCCAGGCAGGCCGCGGCCCGGCTCAGCGAGGTGCTCGGCGAAACGGTCAGCGTCCGCCCGGCAATGGCGATCTACGGGCCGACGATCCCCTGGATCGTGGCCCGCCTGGACGGCGTGGACGTCTTCGGCGGGCGCCGGGTCAGGAAGTACTTCAAGCGCCAGACCAGGACCAGCGGCGCCGGCCGCCTCGAGGCCGGGCAGATCGAGGACATTCACGTCGCCGCGGCCCTCGCGCTGCCGCCGGCCGGCTGACGCGCTCGGCCGCGGCGGCGGCCCGCGAAGCGCCCGCGGCGGGACCGGGTCAGGCCCCCGGTTAGTCTGTGATCCGCCAGACAGCGAGCAAAGTGAGCGAGGGAAGGCCGTGGCCGCAGCGCGGGAATGGGTGGCCGGCGCGCGTCCGCGGACCCTCCCGGCGGCGATCGTCCCCGTCGCCGTCGGCACGGGCGTGGCCGTCGGCTATGGCAGGTTCTCGGCGTGGCGGGCCGCGCTGGCGCTGGTCGTCGCGCTTGCGCTGCAGGTCGGCGTCAACTACGCCAACGATTACAGCGACGGGATCCGCGGCACGGACGAGGCCCGGGTGGGCCCGATCCGGCTGGTTGCGTCCCGGCTGGCGCGGCCCAGGCAGGTCCTCGCCGCCGCGCTCGGCTGCTTCATGCTGGCCGGCCTGGCCGGCCTGGTCCTCGCCGCGGTGACCTCCTGGTGGCTGCTGCTGCCCGGCGCCGCAGCGGTCGCCGCCGCCTGGTTCTATACCGGCGGCAGCCGCCCCTACGGCTACCGGGCGTTCGGCGAGGTCTCGGTGTTCCTCTTCTTCGGGCTCGCCGCCGTGGCCGGCACCGCGTACGTGCAGATGGGCCGGATGCCGTGGCTGGCCGTGGCGGCTGCGGCGCCGGTCGGCCTGCTCGCGTGCGCGCTGCTGGTGATCAACAACCTGCGCGACATCCCCACCGACACGGCGACCGGCAAGCGCACCCTCGCCGTGGTGCTGGGAGACCACCGGACCCGCGTGCTCTACGCCGCGTGCATCCTGGTCCCGTTCTGCGTCGCCGCGGCCATTGCCGCGGCCGACCCGCTCGCGCTGATTGCCCTGGCCGCGGTGCCGTTCGCGCTGGCGCCCCTCCGGCTGGTCGGCCGCGGCGCCTCCGGCCCCGGGCTGATCACCGCGCTCGGCCAGACCGGCAGGCTCCTGCTCGCCTTCGGCGTGCTGCTCACCCTCGGCCTTGCGATCAGGCTCTGACCCGCGCCGGCCCTTCGCCTGCGGCCGCTCCTCGCCGCTCCAGGCGTAGGCGCTGGATCCCCAGATGCCTTACGCCCGGCCCTGCCCGCCGTGCTCACCGGTCACGCACGGCGGCCGGCACACCGAGGCCCGGGCCTGCCGGGTCACGGCCAGCCGGGTCACGGCAGATCCGGCTCGGCGGGCGGCAACTGGGCCGCGGCGCCC